>NZ_JBSVXD010000035.1:0-41934 GCF_054070755.1 Pseudomonas sp. SDO5591_S426
TGGTCAGCCGACGGATCAACCCCGACGGCAGCGAACTGAAGTACCGCTACGACCATGCGCAGCTGTTGCTGACCGAGATCGAAAACGAGGTCGGCGAACGTTATCGGCTGGACTACACGCCGAACGGCCTGATCCGACAGGAAAGTGCCTTCGACGGCCGGCGCACGGCGTATGCCTACGACCTCAACGGCCAGTTGCTGGCGAAAACCGAGTTCGGTGATGACGGCTCGCAGTTGCTCACCGCGTACCAACGCGACAGCGCCGGGCGTTTACTGGTCAAGACCCTGCCCGAGGGGGTCAAGGTCGAGTACCGCTACGACGGACTGGGCCGACTGGTCAGCGTCGATGATGGCCAGGACCATCCGCTGGAGTTCGAGTACGACGTCCACGACCGGCTGATCACCGAACATCAGGGTTGGGGCACCTTGCGTTATGGCTACGACGTCAGCGGCCAGCTCAAGCACTTGCGCCTACCGGACAACAGTCGTCTTGAGTATCACCGCGCCGAGGGCGGGGCGCTGACGGCCATCGACCTCAATGGCTCTCGGCTCACCGGCCATCATTTCGAGTTCGGTCGTGAAAAAAGCCGTCAACAGGGCCTGCTGCAGAGCGACTATGCCTACGACGAGCAGGGCCGTTTGCAGGCCCATGCCGTCAGACAACAGCAACGTCCGCTGTACCGCCGCGAGTATGCCTACAGCGCCAACGGCAACCTCGCACAGATCAGCGACACGCGCCACGGCGAACGCCGCTACCAGTACGACCCGCTCGACCGCCTGATCGGCGTGCGCCACGGCCGTGAGCAAGCCCCGGAAAACTTCACTCACGACCCGGCCGGTAACCTGCTGATCCACGACCGCCCCGGCCCTTGGCAGCTCAAGGGCAACCGCCTGCGGCGCCACGCCGACCGGCATTACGACTACGACGCCTACGGCAACCTGATCCGCGAACGGCGTGGCGAAAACATCACCGCCTACCGCTACGACAGCCAGCACCGTCTGATCGGCCTCACCTTGCCCGACGGCCGCACAGCGTCCTACCGCTACGACGCCTTCGGCCGCCGCATCAACAAAACCGTCGACGACCACAGCACGCAGTTTTTCTGGCAAGGCGACCAGATCGTTGCCGAAAGCAGCAAAAGCCACTACCGCAGCTACCTCTACGAACCCGGCAGCTTCCGGCCCTTGGCCCTGCTCGACGGCAAAGGCCCGAAAAAAGCCTGCCCGTTTTACTACCAACTCGACCACCTCGGCACCCCGCAGGAACTCACCGACTACGGCGGCGAAATCGTCTGGTCAGCGAAATACACCGCGTACGGCAAAGTCAGCCAAATCACCCACGGCGGCGGCGAACAGCTTGAACAGCCATTGCGCTTCCAGGGTCAGTACTTCGACGCCGAAAGCGGCTTGCACTACAACCGCCACCGCTATTACCACCCGGATACCGGACGTTATCTGACACCGGATCCGGTGAAGCTGGCGGGTGGCTTGAACAGCTATCGGTACACGCACAATCCGACGGGGTGGGTGGATCCGTTGGGGTTGAGTGGGAATTGTCCGGGGGCGAATAAGCCGGGTTGTTCGGCGCCGGATGGGGTTGTGTTCACTAGTGTTAATAAGGGTGAACCGCAGCTGCCGAAAGTGGCGGCTGAACAGCGACGTGGAAGAATTGATGAGTTGGCTGAAGCAAATGCTAAGCGACGGGTCATTGAGTTAGAAAAAAAGTACAAGATGCACACTGTGGCAAAACATAACCCAGAGATAGCTGATCAAGCCTTAAAACAGAGATCTATTGATGGTAGTCATCCGACCAAAAAAGGAGTAAAGGAGAGGGTCAATTCAAGCTCACAATTCAAGACATGGTTGTTGCAACTCAATGCAATAAACGACGCAATTTCAAGGATGAATAGAAACCCTCCCGCTCCCACAGGATTCACCCAAAAAGGTGATCCAGTCGTAAGGAAGGAAATGCCAGGGGGAGGTCGAGGATACAAACCGAATAAGAAAGATAAAGGTAACCCACGCTATATAGAGAACTTGGATTATTCAGAAGTCAGATTTGATAAAGATGTTGAAGGTCGACCTTACACGGCATTCCCGGATTAGGATAAATAATATGCTGAAGTGGCCAAAATATGATTTACCGTTTGAACCTACGATTTCATATTGGTTGGGTGGGATTTCTACATTTGATCGCGAGGAAACACTTGGCGAGGAGTTGAGAAAATACAATCCAAATAATTCGAGTGACAGAGACGTGATTATAAGAAAATATGTGGTGGCAAGATTTGATGATTTACCGTACAGGCATAAATTTGTGCTATTTAAAATATTGGAAAATTATTTACTGAAGCCGGAGTTTGACTTCTCTACTCAGTTTGAAACTGATTACGAGACAAATGACTCTGTAGCCTGGGATGAAACTGAAGTAGAAAATCCTCGTGGTTTTTTTGAAGATATATTTAGATTGGCTGCGGAAGAATGGAAAGATGAATTGGACAGGGCAGGCACTGAAGATCAATCAACTTGGTGATGAGGTCAGACGAATTTTCCTGGTCGAGTTCTAGGAAATGTCCTTCAAATTTCATCGAGTTCCATGAACTGGTGCTCGGTGTCCGACCGCTCAACGCTGCCCCATCAACCAAGCACCTTCACGCGCCGGTACCGCCAAGCAATCAATTACATGCACGCTATACCCCCGCACATTTTTCGCTTGATGTTTAGTCTGTGAGGCCATCTCCGCCAATTGGCTGGATCGATTTCCCCGCAGGCTTCCGGGTGCAGGTGCACCACGCCGAAAGCGGATTGCACTACAACCGCCATCGCTATTACCACCCGGATGCCGGGCGTTATCTGACGCCGGATGCGTTGGGGTTGAGTCGGAGTTGCCCGGGGGCGCATAAACCGGGTTGTTCGGTGTTGGATGGGGTTGCTGGGGTTGAGGTTGACGAGGGAGAGCCGCAACTCCCGAGGATGACAGGTGCGCAGCGGCGAGAGAGGATTGACGAACTGGCAGAGTCGAATGCTAAACGGCGGGTTCTCGAGTACGAGAAAAGGTACGACATGCATACAGTTGAAAAGCATGGCCCGGAAATATCCGATTCAGCACTCAAGCAGAGGGCTATAAATGGAGCAAACCCTCACACGAGTAAAGTTCCGAAAGGTGCAGAATGGAGTTTAAGTTCGCAGTTTAGTAACTGGCGGATTCATCTGGGTGCACTGAATAAGGCAATATCAAGGGAGATGTTCGGGCTAAGCCCGCACACGGGAAAGGATCATATAAAGATCCAATTGTAAGAATGGAGCTCCCAGGAGCCGGCTGTGGCTACAGACCGAACAAAAAAGACTCGAATAATCCAAAGCTGAATGAAAATATGAACTGGTTTGAAGTGAAATTTGATCAGGATGATACAGGGCTTCGCTATACAGCTTTTCCTTCGGAGAAAAAGTGATGTTGCGAGATCCATTCGTAGATGAAGAGTTTGAGCCGGATCTTATGTGGTTAATCGGGGCGTTTAATGTTTACGACCGTGAAGAAACTCGAGGCGCAGAGTTAGAGGTTTACGATCCTAATAAGGAGACTGATAGGGTAGAGCTGATTAAGAAATACAGTTTGAATCTAGGATGCTTGTCCTACAGGCATAAGCTTGTACTGCTGGAGTCGCTAGCGGATAAACTCAACGACAAGGGTTTTGATTTCCAAATTTTGTTCGACATCGATGAGGACCTAGCGTCGAGTTGGCCTTGTGGCGAGTGGTATGAATTACAGAGCCCAAGGGAATTTTTTCAGGATGTGTATACGCTGGCTCAAAAATTATGGAAGGAGGAACTGGACAAAGCGAGACTTGAAGATCGGTCTACTTGGTAAATGCGTTTTGCTCATTCGGTGGGAGCGGCTTCCCCCGGAAGCGTCCTAGGAGATGTCCTTCAAGCTCTATCGGTTTCCATGAACTGGTGCAGCACAAAACTCATCGATAGTCTTTTGCCTGTCACTGCAATTGAGTGGCAGGGTGTGGAAGCCCTCTATCGTTAGGTGCATCAGATTTACCATTCGGCGTTTTTTGCGCCTGTGTTTTATGGTGGCTGTGCGCGGGGCGCTTTCGAGTGCGCCGGGTGCCTAACGTCCCGGTCTTCCACACCTTCGTACTGCCGCCACCTATTGCTTCATCGCCATCCCGTTGTGGGGTTGTCCGCTCAGCCGTGAACCCCTGACTTGCCGGCCGGTAAAAGGTAAACTTCCCGGCCTTCGCAGGAGCAGCCATGAATTATCGTCACGCCTTCCATGCCGGCAATCACGCCGATGTGTTCAAACACCTGACCTTGACCCGCCTCATCGCCCTGATGTCGCGCAAGGAGCAGCCGTTTGCCTATCTCGATACCCACGCCGGCATTGGTCTGTACGACCTTCAGGGCGATCAGGCCAACCGTACCGGTGAGTACCTGGAAGGCATCGCGCGTTTATGGGATCAGCCGGATCTGCCGATCCTGACGGCTGATTACATGCAGGTGCTGCATGAGATGAACCCGGATGGCCAGTTGCGTTATTACCCCGGTTCTCCAGAGTTGGCGCGGCGTCTGACCCGCCCGCAGGATCGTGTGTTGCTCAACGAGAAACACCCGGAAGACGGCGTGTTGCTCAAGGACAACATGGCCGGTGATCGTCGGGTGAAAGTGCACTTGGGCGAAGGCTGGCATGTGCCGCGGGCCTTGTTGCCGGTGCCGGAGAAGCGTGCGGTGATGTTGATCGATCCGCCGTTCGAAAAACTCGACGAGATGCAGCGTTGCGCGGCGTCGTTGAAAGAGGCGATTGGCCGGATGCGTCAAACCGTAGCGGCGATCTGGTATCCGGTGAAGGATCAGCGCGCCTTGCGTCGTTTCTATCAGGACCTGGCCGGTACCGGGGCGCCGAAGTTGTTGCGCGTGGAGTTGCTGGTGCATCCGTTGGATACGCCGAACAGCCTGAACGGCTCCGGGTTGGCGATTGCCAATCCGCCGTGGGGGCTGGAGGAAGAATTGCGTGAACTGCTGCCGTGGTTGTCCCAGAAACTGGGGCAGACCCAGGGTGGGTGGCAGATGGATTGGTTAATTGCCGAGTAACGAGTAGCAAGATCAAAAGATCGCAGCCTGCGGCAGCTCCTACAGAGGAATGTATATATCTGTAGGCGCTGCCGCAGGCTGCGATCTTTTGCGTTAAGCGCTTAAATCGGGCAAGTCACGCCCGTACCGCCAATCCCGCAATAACCTTCCGGATTCTTCGCCAGGTACTGCTGGTGATACGCCTCGGCGAAGTAGAACGTCGGCGCTTCGTCGATTTCGGTGGTGATGATGCCCTTGCCGGCTTTGGTCAGTTCGACCTGGAACACCTGTGCGCTTTTTTTCGCGGCTTCCAGTTGGGGCGGGTTGGTGGCGTAGATCACCGAGCGGTACTGGGTGCCGAGGTCATTGCCCTGGCGCATACCCTGGGTCGGGTTGTGCAGCTCCCAGAACATCTTCAGCAGCTCTTCGTAGCTGACCTTTGCCGGCTCGTAGACCACCAGCACGACTTCGCTATGGCCGGTCAAGCCAGAGCAGACTTCTTCGTAAGTCGGGTTCGGGGTGAAGCCACCCGCGTAACCCACGGCCGTACTGACTACACCTTCACGTTGCCAGAATCTGCGTTCCGCGCCCCAGAAGCAGCCAAGGCCGAAGATCGCGAAATCCACGTCCATCGCGAACGGGCCCAGTAGAGGGGCGTCGTGGACGAAGTGTTTTTCCGGCACGGTCATGGGGGTTTCGCGGCCAGGCAGAGCTTGTTCTTTGGTAGGGAGCACGTTTTTGTTCACCAGAATTTCCGAGCGCAGAACCATCATCAGTCCTCTCAGTCGTTGGAATATTTAGACATGCAGTTTGCCCGAGTGTCGGCCCGCTGTCAGGCGATTGGGCCGCGCGGGTAGCGTTTGAGCTTCTCGATCAGCTCGGCGCCCGGGATCGGCTGGTCGAACAGATAGCCCTGGCCGACGTCGCAGCGGTGGCGACGCAGGAAGGTCAGCTGTGCGGACGTTTCGATGCCTTCAGCCACGACCTTGAGTTTCAGGTTGTGGGCCATGGCGATCACCGCGGAGGTGATTTCCATGTCGTCCTGGTTGTCCGGGATTTCGTGAATGAAGCTTCGATCGATCTTAATGATGTCGATGGGGAATTTTTTCAAGTAACTGAGCGACGAATAACCGGTGCCGAAGTCGTCCATCGCCAGGGTCAGGCCCAGGCGCTTGAGCTGGTCGAGCTGCAAGTGGGTGTCTTCGGTGGCTTCCAGCAGAAGGCCTTCAGTCAGTTCCAGCTCCAGTAGGTGCGCCGGCAGCGCTTCTTCCTTGAGGATGTTGGCGATGGAGGCCACCAGGTCCGGGTCGGAGAACTGCTTGGGCGACAGGTTGATCGCCACCTGCAAATTGCCCAGGCCCGCAGCGGTCAGCGCTTTGCTCATGCGGCAGGCCTGGCGGGCGATCCATTTGCCGATCGGGATGATCAGGCCGGTTTCTTCGGCGACGCTGATGAACTGGTCGGGGCGAATCATGCCTTTTTCCGGATGGTCCCAGCGCAGCAACGCTTCCATGCCCAGCAGGCGACCGCTGCGCAGGCAGAGCTTGGGCTGGTAGAACACGTCGAGTTCGTTCTGGGTCAGGGCGCGGCGCAGGTTGTTCTCGACGAACAGCTTGTAGCTGGCCTCGGCGTTCAGCGCTTCGGTAAACACCTGCACCTGATGTTTACCGTTGGCCTTGGCCTTGTGCAGCGCCAGCCCGGCGTTGCGCATCAGGGTTTGCGGGTCGCGGCCGTGCAGCGGCGCGCAGGCCAGGCCCACGGAGCCGGTGACGCTGATCAACTGGTTGTCGACGAACATCGGCTTGTCGAGGGTGGTCAGCAACTGGCTGGCGATTTGCTGGCCGACTTCAAGGTCGGTGTTGTCCAGCAGCACCGCAAATTCGTTACTGGCAAACCGCGCCAGGCTGCCGCTCGGGCTGAGGCTGTTGCGCAGGCGCCGGGCGAGGCTGATCAGCAGCTTGTCACCGGTCTGGTGGCCGAGGCTGTCGTTGATCCGCTTGAAGTTGTCGATGTCCACCAGCAACAGGCTGATGGGGGTGTCGCTGTCTCGGGCGAAGCGTTCATCAAGGTTGCGGATGAACGCCGGGCGGTTGCCGAGGTTGGTCAGGTTGTCGGTGTAGGCCAGGCGCTCGATGCGTTGCTGGGCGAGTTTGGTCTGGGTGATGTCTTCGTAGATGCCGATGTAATGGGTCAGCTCGCGGTTATCGCCATACACCTTGGAGATCGACAACTGGCCCCAGTAGGGTTCGAGGTTTTTCCGGCGGCTCTTGAATTCGCCCTGCCAGCTGTTGCTCTTGGCCAGCGCGGAGGGCGCGTCGAACAATAGTTCGCTGAGATTTTCCAGGGCCGGCAGTTCCGACAGGCGCTGGCCGTGGACTTCTTCGGTACTGTACTGGGTGATCGCGGTGAAGCTCGGGTTGACGTACTCCACCACGCCATCGCAATTGACCAGCAAAAAGGCGTTGGCGCTTTGTTCGACCGCACGCTGGAACAGGTGCAGAGCGCTGGTGGCGGTGCGTCGGTTGTGATTGCTGATGACCTGAGCGAACTGATCCGCCAGTTCACCGGCGAAGGCGATCTCGTCCGACTGCCAGGCGCGGGTGGCGCCGGTTTGTTCCAGACACAACACGCCGACCACTTGGCCGTCGACGCGGATACTGGCGTCGAGCATCGCGTTGACGTCGCGCGGGCGCAGGCTTTCGGCCATTTCCCGGGTGCGCGGATCGCGCATGGCGTTGTGGGCGTCGATGGCGCGCCCGGTGTGCAAGGCGTCGAGATAGTCGGGGAACACACTGACGTCGATCGGCTCCGGCAGCAGGTATTCCTGGTTCGTGCGGTGATAGGCCGAGATCGGCACCAGCTTCGAACCTTCCAGATGCCACAGACTGGCGCAGTCGATTTCGTAGATATCGCAGGCGCTGCGGGTGATCAGTTCGGCGGCTTCTTGCAGGGAGTTGTTGCTGCTGTAACGCTGGCGGGTCAGCAGCAGGATCAGGTCCTGCTGGGCGCGCACCCGGTCCAGGTGCAGCAGTTGTTCCTGTTGGGCGCGCTGGTTGAGTTCCAGAGCGATTTGCAGGCGCGAGTTCTGGGTTTCCAGATCCAGTGCCGGCAGCAACGGGTCATCGTCGAACAGGCCGTCGATCACCAGCAGGTAGCCGCGCAACAGGTGTCGATTGTGTTGTTTGTAAGCTTCGCCGAGTTCCAGCAGGTTCAGGGAACCCGAGGCGGTGTGCAGGGTGTAGCGGATCAGGTAATGCGTGTGTTCACTCAGTTGCTGCTGGACTGCGTCATGCAGTTGATAGCGCGCTTCCGGCTCCATCAGGCTGGCGTAGGGCGAGCCCACCAGTGCGCACAACTCCACAGCCGGCAGGCCGAACTGTCGTTCGCAATTGGGATCGAGAAACAGCAGCGCCCAGCTTGGTTCATTCAGCCGTTCGAAACGCAGCATGCCGAGCCGCGAGGGCACAGGCAACTGCGTCACTACCTCGGCCACCATACGGCTGGCGGCATCGGGTTGGCTTTTCATATGAAGGGAAACTCGCTTCGAATTTGCTGAACGCGCCGGGCTCTCGCCCTCTTTACTGTTGCCTGCGGCAAGGTTGCATCATTGCGGCACCGACTGACAAGAGACATGAAGGCCAAGTGCTATAAGAATATGTCGGCAGAAGCGAAGATTTCTTCAGTTAATAGAAAAAAGTCAGGCTATTCACTGAATTTCAGCCCTGATTCAAGGCAATGCGTGTCGATTGCAACAGGTTGCCATCCCGATCGTGATAGCGCACATGAATCTGTTCTGCATCGACCGTCAGGTGTGCGAAGTTGTCCTGGCTGATCACTTGGCCGGTCAATTCATGTCGATAATCACCCGCGGCGGTTTGCACCAGCGGTTGATCGAGGATAAAGGTGGACGCTTTGGCATAAGGCAACAGTTTGCTGTTGCACAGCGGTGACGAGACGATGGTATGAACTTCAAAGTCCGGGTCCTCGCTGTGAGTCAGGCGGCTAATCAGGGAGCCGTGCACATCGCCGGAAATGAAGATAACGTTCTTGATCCCGTGGGTGCGGATCGTTTCCAGCAGCCGCAGTCGCTGTTCGGGAAAGGCTTGCCAGGCATCATCACCGAGGCGTTTGCAGTCGGGGTAGAACATCACGCTGGTGACCACGAACTTGACCCGGGCCGGGCTGTGGATCAGCCAGTCGCACAAAGCCTGTTCCTGATCGGTATCAAGGATGCGCCGGTCGGGGTCGGTGAGATTGCGCCGGGTGCGACTGTCGGTGACAAACCACTCGATATCGCCATTGGCAAACTGGTACCAGTATTTTTTTAACGATGGGCTTGTTTGCCCTTGGGTATTCAGTTCATGGGCCGGGCTGTGGCTGGCTTGGTATAACTCATAAGCGGTTATGGCGTTCTTGTATAAATGATCGTCGGCGCTGTTTTTATTGGCTGGCCAGTTATCTTCTATTTCATGATCGTCAAGGATCATGTAAGTCGGCATGCCGGACATTAATCTGGCGATATGTTGTTGAGAGAACGCCGTACGATATTTGGCGAGTATCTCCTGGTATTCCCGATCGGGTGCTATGAAGTTCAAGTCATCGACATAAACCTGGTCGCCGGTCATCAACATGGCATTGATCGGCGGCGTGGCGTTTTGTGCCAGGTTGGCGATGGAGGCGAAGATCCGGTCGCCCAGGTGCGGGGCCGCTGGTCTCCCAGCGGTCATGCGCAAGTAGCGGCAGGAGCCGACGACGTACGCCCGCGGCGTGGTGGTTTGGCTCGATTGCGTGCGCAGGCGATAAATATCCCGGGGCCATTGCAGCGGCAGCTCCTGCACCGTCTCCACGGTATGCACCGGGTTCATGGGGCTGAACCAGCCGGCCTGATATTCGTATTCGGTGTCGGCGACAAGATCATGCAGAACAATGACATCCGACATGTCGCGTAAAGCGGTCAGTTGGGTAAATACACCTTTGTTCCAATACACATCACCGATTCGGCGATAACGAATGCCCGCAAATACCTGTGCATCTTTTTGCGATGCGCCACGTAGAAAGATGCGGGCATGATGAGTTGTCGTGTGACCCAGGATAGGGCCGACAGTAGGTTTGAACATATTCGAGTCCGTTCGAAATAATGTTGATCAAGTTGTCGCTTCAAAAAGACTTGTTGGCGACTATTGAACTAAGCCTAGTGAGTAGGGCAGGAAAAATACCGGGCGAAAGTGGACCCGGGTTGTGGGTCAAGTAAGCCGCGAATGTAGGAATAAGATTTTTTCAGGCAAAAAAAGCCCCGCCAAATTGGCGGGGTTGAGGTACGAGCGTGGCGCTCGGAAAACGTGAAACGCGACAGGCCCTCCGGTGAAGGAGGGCCGGCCGGTGTTACAGCAGGATGGTGCGGATGTCCGCCAGCAGATCGCTCAGACGCTTGGTGAAGCGTGCAGCAGCGGCGCCGTTGATCACGCGGTGATCGTAGGACAGCGACAGCGGCAGCATCAGTTTCGGCTGGAAGGCTTTGCCGTCCCAGACTGGCTGGATGGTTGCCTTGGAAACACCGAGGATCGCCACTTCCGGCGCGTTGACGATCGGCGTGAAGCCGGTGCCGCCAATGTGGCCGAGGCTGGAAATGGTGAAGCAGGCGCCTTGCATCTCGTCCGACGAGAGCTTCTTGGTCCGGGCTTTTTCAGCCAGGGAAGCAGCTTCGGCGGCCAGTTGCAGCAGGCTCTTCTGGTCGACGTTCTTGATGACCGGTACCAGCAGGCCATCCGGGGTGTCGACGGCGAAGCCGATGTTCACGTATTTCTTGCGGATGATCGCTTTGCCGCTTGGCGCCAGCGAGCTGTTGAAGTCTGGCAGTTCCTTGAGCAGGTGTGCGCAGGACTTGAGCAGCAACGGCAGGATGGTCAGCTTGACGCCGGCCTTCTCTGCAACGGCTTTCTGGGCGTTACGGAACGCTTCCAGCTCGGTGATATCCGCCGAGTCGAATTGCGTCACGTGTGGCACGTTCAGCCAGCTGCGGTGCAGGTTGGCAGCGCCGACCTGCATCAGGCGGGTCATCGGCACTTCTTCGATTTCACCAAAGCGGCTGAAGTCCACGACCGGAATCGGCGGGATGCCCGCGCCACCGGTTGCGCCAGCAGCAGCGGCCGGTGCTTCCTTGGCCTTCTGCATCATGGCCTTGACGTAAACCTGCACGTCTTCTTTCAGGATGCGACCGTGCGGACCGCTGGCGCCGACAGCGCTCAGCTCAACGCCGAACTCGCGGGCCAGTTGACGCACGGCAGGGCCGGCGTGAACCTTGGCGCCAGGCTTGGCTGGAGCAGCGGCAGGGGCGGCAGCAGGTGCGGCGGCAGGAGCAGCAGCGGCCGGAGCTGGAGCAGCAGCGCTCGGTGCGGCAGCGGCAGGTGCCGGAGCAGCGGCCGGGGCAGCGCCTTTGACTTTCAGCTTCAGGATCAGGTCGCCGGTACCGACTTCGTCATCGAGCTTGATGGAAATGCTTTCCACCACGCCAGCGGCTGGCGATGGAATCTCCATGCTCGCCTTGTCGGATTCCAGAGTGATCAGCGACTGGTCGGCTTCAACGCTGTCGCCGGCCTTGACCAGGACTTCGATGATCTTGGCCTTGCCCGCCGAACCGATGTCCGGCACGTGGATGTCCTGGACGCTGTCGGCAACCGGTGCAGCCGGAGCGGCAGCGGCTGGCGCTGGAGCAGCGGCGGCAGGTGCAGCAGCCTGGGCCGGAGCGGCAGCAGCAGGCGCCGCAGCGCCTGCCACTTCTAGGTCCAGAATCAGGTCGCCAGTACCGACTTCGTCGTTGAGCTTGACGCTGATGGCCTTGACCACGCCAGCGGCAGGCGAAGGGATTTCCATGCTCGCCTTGTCGGATTCCAGGGTAATCAGCGACTGATCAGCCTCGACGGTGTCGCCGACCTTGACCTGGATCTCGATGATCTGAGCCTTGCCCGCCGAACCGATGTCCGGCACGTGCACTTGCTGAACCGAAGCGGCAGCAGGAGCAGCGGCTGGCGCAGCGGCGGCAGGTGCAGGCGCTGCTTTCTTCTCTTCAGCCTTGGCAGCCGGCGCAGCGGCAGCCGCAGGGGCCGCAGCAGCGGCACCTTCGACTTCCAGCTCCAGCAGTTCGTCGCCTTCTTTCAGGCGATCGCCCAGCTTCACTTTCAGGCTCTTGATGATACCGGCCTTCGGCGCAGGCACTTCCATGCTCGCCTTGTCCGACTCAAGTGTCAGGATGCTCTGGTCGGCTTCGATACGGTCGCCGACCTTCACAAACAGTTCAATTACTTCACCTTCACCGCTGCCGATGTCAGGTACGCGAATGAGTTCGCTCACAGAATCTCTCCTCAGCAGTCCAGTGGGTTGCGTTTTTCCGGGTTGATACCGAACTTGGCGATGGCTTCAGACACCACCTTAGGTTCGATGTCGCCACGGTCAGCCAGTGCTTCCAGGGCTGCCAACACCACGAAATGACGGTCGACTTCGAAGAAATGACGCAGTTTCTTGCGGCTGTCGCTGCGGCCGAAACCGTCGGTGCCCAGGACTTTGAATTCCTTGGACGGTACCCACTGACGAATTTGCTCGGCGAACAGCTTCATGTAGTCGGTAGAGGCGATGACCGGACCTTTACGGCCGTTCAGGCACTCTTCCACATAGCTCAGCTTAGGCTTCTGGCCCGGGTGCAGACGGTTGGTGCGCTCAACGGCCAGGCCGTCGCGACGCAGTTCGTTGAAGCTGGTAACGCTCCACACGTCGGCGCCGACGTTGAACTGTTCACGCAGGATTTTCGCTGCTTCACGGACTTCACGCAGGATGGTGCCGGAGCCCATCAGCTGAACGTGGTGCGCCGCTTCGCGGGTGTCTTCTTCAAGCAGGTACATGCCCTTGACGATGCCTTCCTCGACACCGACCGGCATGGCAGGCTGTTGGTAGGATTCGTTCATCACGGTGATGTAATAGAAGATGTCCTGTTGCTCTTCGGTCATCTTCTTCATGCCGTCCTGGATGATCACCGCCAGCTCGTAGCCGTAGGTTGGATCAAAGGTGCGGCAGTTCGGGATGGTGGCAGCCAGGATATGGCTGTGACCGTCTTCGTGTTGCAGGCCTTCACCGTTCAGGGTGGTACGGCCGGCGGTGCCGCCGATCAGGAAGCCACGGGTACGGCTGTCGCCAGCGGCCCAGGCCAGGTCGCCGATACGCTGGAAGCCGAACATCGAGTAGAAGATGTAGAACGGCAGCATTGGCTGGTTGTGGCTGGAGTACGAAGTACCGGCAGCGATGAAGGAGCTCATGGCGCCCGCTTCGTTGATGCCTTCTTCGAGGATCTGGCCTTTCTTGTCTTCCTTGTAGAACATCACCTGGTCTTTATCGACTGGCTCGTAGAGCTGGCCGACGGACGAGTAGATGCCCAACTGACGGAACATGCCTTCCATACCGAAGGTACGGGCTTCGTCCGGGATGATCGGAACGATGCGCGGGCCGATGTCTTTGTCTTTCACCAGTTGCGCGAGGATCCGCACGAACGCCATGGTGGTGGAAATTTCACGGTCGCCTGAACCGTCGAGGATGGCCTTGAGGGTATCCAGTGACGGAGTCGGAACACTGAAGCTTTGAGCGCGACGCTGTGGCACGAAACCGCCCAGTGCAGTGCGACGCTCGCTCAGGTAGCGGGCTTCGGCGCTGTTCGGCTCAGGCTTGAAGAACGGCAGGTTTTCCAGCTCTTCGTCTTTTACCGGAATGTCGAAGCGGTCACGGAACAACTTCAGGCTGTCGACATCGACTTTCTTGGTGTTGTGCGCAGTGTTTTTCGCTTCGCCGGCACCGGTGCCATAACCCTTGATGGTCTTGGCCAGGATAACGGTAGGTTGTTCTTTGTGGTTGACCGCTTCGTGGTACGCCGCGTAGACCTTGTACGGGTCGTGGCCGCCACGGTTGAGTTTCCAGATCTCGTCGTCGGACAGGTCTGCAACCATCGCCTTGAGTTCGGGCGAGTTGAAGAAGTGTTCACGCACGAACGCGCCGTCTTTGGCTTTGTAGTTCTGGTACTCGCCGTCGATGACTTCGTCCATGCGGCGTTGCAGGATACCGTCGACGTCCTTGGCCAGCAGTGGGTCCCAGAAACGGCCCCAGATGACTTTGGTCACGTTCCACTGAGCACCGCGGAACACGCCTTCGAGTTCCTGGATGATCTTGCCGTTGCCGCGAACCGGGCCGTCGAGGCGCTGCAGGTTGCAGTTGATGACGAAGATCAGGTTGTCGAGCTTCTCGCGGCCAGCCAGCGAGATCGCGCCCAGGGATTCCGGCTCGTCGCACTCGCCGTCGCCCAGGAAGCACCAGACTTTTTGCTTGCCTTCAGGGATGAAGCCACGGGCTTCCAGGTACTTCATGAAACGTGCCTGGTAGATCGCCTGGATCGGGCCCAGACCCATGGATACAGTCGGGAACTGCCAGAAGTCAGGCATCAGCCAAGGGTGCGGGTAGGACGACAGGCCCTGACCGTCGACTTCCTGGCGGAAGTTGTTCATCTGGTCTTCGGTGATGCGGCCTTCCATGAACGCACGGGCGTAGACGCCTGGCGAGGTGTGGCCCTGGAAGTAGATCAGGTCGCCGCCGTGTTCGTCGGTCGGGGCCTGGAAGAAGTAGTTGAAGCCGATGTCATACAGGGTCGCACTGGAGGCGAAGCTGGAGATGTGACCGCCGAGGTCAGAATCTTTCAGGTTCGTACGCATTACCATGGCCATCGCGTTCCAGCGTACCAGCGAGCGAATGCGGCGTTCCATGAACAGGTCGCCAGGCATGCGTGCTTCGTGGGTAACCGGGATGGTGTTGCGGTAAGGCGTGGTGATGGCGTAAGGCAACTGCGAACCGCTGCGGGTTGCGAGTTCACCCATACGGGTCATCAGATAGTGAGCACGGTCTTCGCCTTCTTTGTCGAGAACCGATTCCAGGGCGTCCAGCCATTCCTGGGTTTCGACGGGATCGAGGTCTTGCATGGCTTGCTCCAGGGCGGAAAGGCTACCAGAATCGGTTGCCTGAGTTAGCGACTGGCCTTGTGGGCAGACGTTATGAATTCTTGGATTGCCGATAGGTTGTTCCGGCGGTGTGTAGTTTTACTACAAATGATCCGGCATTTCAGCCTTACTAATGTATATACGAGTAGTAAAACTACAGATGAGCGGCTTGTGGCCCCCGACTGTGTTGTGAGAATAATCGTTAAGGTTGGTCTTTTTCCAACTGTATAAGGTGAAAGCTTGATGTTAGCTGCCAATAATAAAGAAATTTCAGCTATTTCTAACTTTTGTTCGACACTCAATCAGGTAGTGGGTTTGCGAGATTCACTACATGCAGCCCGTTGCACGCCGATCAAGGATAGACCATGAGCCTCCCTTCGCTTGCCCAACTACCCGCCATTCTGTTGCCGTTTGTCACCCGCGCCGAGCAGTCGTTCCGTACTGCGGTCGCCGCTCTGGATGACGATCATGGCCTGTCGACCTGGACACCTGAGCGCTGGGCGCAATTCGCCCGCGTGACCGCCGCCAGCGATTTCGTGATTGAACAGAGCGTGCGTGACCCTTTGATGTTGCTGGAGCTGGTGCGCTCCGGCGAACTGGATCGCAGCTTTGCCGCCGGCGAGTTGTGCGCGCAGATCGCTGCGGCGACGAACGCTGCCGAAACCGATGATCAATTGGGCCGTGCCTTGCGCCGCCAGCGCACTCGTCATCAAGTGCGCATCATCTGGCGCGATCTCAACCGCCAGGCCGATCTGGTCCAGACCTGCCGCGACCTCTCGGACATGGCCGATGCCAGCATCGATCAGGCCTATCAATGGTTGTACACGCGCCATTGCCAGCAATTCGGCGTGCCCACCGGGCGACGCAGCGGCGAGCCGCAGCAGATGGTCGTCCTGGGCATGGGCAAGCTTGGTGCGGTGGAACTCAATCTGTCGTCGGACATCGACCTGATCTTCGCTTACCCCGAGGGCGGCGAAACGGTCGGCGTGAAGCGGCCGCTGGATAACCAGGAATTTTTCATCCGTCTCGGCCAGCGCCTGATCAAGGCCCTGGACCCGATGACCGTCGACGGTTTCGTGTTCCGTGTCGACATGCGTCTGCGCCCCTACGGTTCGGCGGGTGCGCTGGTGCTGAGTTTCAACGCGCTGGAGCAGTATTACCAGGATCAGGGCCGCGACTGGGAGCGCTACGCGATGATCAAGTCGCGGGTGGTGGCTGGCGATCAAGTGGCCGGCGCGCAACTGCAAGAAATGCTGCGGCCGTTCGTTTACCGGCGCTATCTGGATTTTTCGGCCATCGAAGCGCTGCGCACCATGAAGCAACTGATCCAGCAGGAAGTGCGGCGCAAGGGCATGGCCGACAACATCAAGCTCGGTTCCGGCGGCATTCGCGAAGTGGAATTTATCGCCCAGGCCTTCCAGCTGATCCACGGTGGTCGCGACTTGAGCCTGCAACAGCGCCCATTGTTGAAAGTGCTGAGCACCCTGGAAGGTCAGGGCTATCTGCCGCCAGCGGTGATCAGCGAACTGCGCGAAGGCTACGAATTTCTGCGCTACACCGAACATGCGATTCAGGCGATCGCCGACCGCCAGACCCAGATGCTGCCGGATGGTGCTCAGGATCAGGCGCGCATTGCCTTTATGTTGGGTTTTGACGATTGGCCGGCGTTTCATGAGCAATTAATGTACTGGCGCGGCCGTGTGGCCTGGCATTTCGGTCAGGTGATCGCCGATCCCGATGAAGAGCAGGGTGCCGAAAGCGAAGTGGTGGTCGGTGGTGAATGGCTGCCGTTGTGGGAAGAAGCCCAGGACGAAGAAGCGGCCTGCCGTCAGCTGGAGGAGGGCGGTTTTGCCGATGCCCCAAAAGCGCTGAAGGCCTTGGCCGGCTTGCGCAGCAGCCCGCAATTGCGTGCCATGCAGCGACTGGGGCGCGAGCGTCTTGATGCCTTTATTCCGCGCTTGCTGGCGCAAGCCGTGGAACACGCCAATCCCGATCTCGTGCTGGAGCGGGTGCTGCCACTGGTGGAAGCCGTGGCGCGGCGTTCTGCTTATCTCGTTTTGCTGACCGAAAACCCCGGCGCGCTGCGCCGCTTGCTGACGTTGTGCGCGGCGAGCCCGTGGATCGCCGAGCAGATCACTCGTTTCCCGTTGCTGCTCGATGAGTTGCTCAACGAAGGCCGGCTGTTCAAACCGCCCTTGGCGCCGGAGTTGGCCGCCGAGTTGCGCGAGCGCCTGACGCGGATTCCCGAGGACGACCTCGAACAGCAAATGGAAGCCTTGCGTCACTTCAAACTGGCGCACCGCTTGCGGGTCGCCGCTTCGGAAATCGCCGGTAGTCTGCCGTTGATGAAAGTCAGCGATTACCTGACCTGGCTCGCCGAAGCGATTCTCGAGCAGGTGCTGGCCCTGGCCTGGCGGCAGACTGTCGCCAAGTACGGCACGCCGTTGCGCACCGATGGCAGCTTGTGCGATCCCGGCTTCATTATTGTCGGTTATGGGAAAGTCGGTGGCCTGGAACTCGGGCATGGTTCTGACCTGGACCTGGTGTTCATCCACGACGGTGATCCGCAGGCGGAAACCGACGGACCGAAACCGATCGATGGCGCGCAATTTTTCACCCGGCTCGGGCAGCGGATCATTCACTTGCTGACGGCGCAGACCAACTCCGGTCAGCTGTATGAAGTGGACATGCGCCTGCGACCGTCCGGCGCGTCGGGTTTGTTGGTAAGTTCACTTGGGGCCTTTTCCCGCTATCAGGAAAATGAAGCCTGGACTTGGGAACATCAGGCGCTGGTGCGTGCACGGGTGTTGGTGGGCAGCGAAGATGTCGGTCGCGCATTCGAGCAGGTTCGCGCTGCAATTCTGGGTAAAACACGCGATTTGACGACGCTGCGCCAAGAGGTCAGCGAGATGCGCGCCAAGATGCGCGATAACCTCGGCAGCAAGAGCACGGCGGCCGGCACCGGGGCGAATGCCTTCGAAGCCACGGCGCCCTTCGACCTCAAGCAGGACGCCGGAGGTATCGTCGATATTGAATTTATGGTGCAATACGCGGCCCTGGCGTGGTCCGAAACACACCCGCCATTGCTGCGCTGGACGGACAACATCCGCATTCTGGAAGAGCTGGAACACGAAGGGCTGATGCCCGTCGAAGATGCCAGTCTGTTGCGTGAAGCCTATAAAGCTTACCGCTCCGCCGCTCACCGGCAGGCCTTGCAGAAGGACGCCGGGGTGATACCGGGCGATCAGTTCGCGGACGAACGGCGACAGGTCATGCGGATCTGGCGTGAGCTGGGGCTAAGCTGATTCTCGAAACGGGGAGGCCTTTGCCTCCCCGGATCGTTTTTGGAAACTACATGAAAATTCTGATCGTTGGGCCCAGTTGGGTCGGTGACATGGTGATGGCGCAGACACTGTTTCAGTGTCTCAAGCAACGCCACCCGCAATGCGAAATCGACGTGCTGGCCCCCGAGTGGAGCCGGCCGATTCTTGAGCGCATGCCCGAAGTTCGCCAGGCCTTGAGCTTCCCGCTCGGTCACGGCGCGCTGGAGCTGGCGACGCGTCGGCGCATCGGCAAATCCCTGGCCGGGCAGTACGACCAGGCGATCCTGTTGCCCAATTCCTTGAAGTCGGCGCTGGTGCCGTTCTTCGCGGGTATTCCAAAGCGCACCGGTTGGCGTGGCGAATTCCGCTACGGCCTGCTCAATGATGTGCGCACGCTGGACAAAGTACGTTATCCGCTGATGATCGAGCGCTTTATGGCGCTGGCCTATGAGCCCGGTTTCGATTTGCCACAGCCGTATCCGCGTCCGAGCCTGCAGATCGATCCGGTGACCCGCGAGGCGGCACTGGCCAAATTCGACCTGACCCTTGATCGCCCGGTGTTGGCGCTGTGCCCCGGCGCCGAGTTCGGCGAATCCAAGCGCTGGCCGTCCGAGCACTACGCCAAGGTGGCCGAAGCGAAAATTCGCGAGGGTTGGCAAGTCTGGCTGTTCGGTTCGAAAAACGATCATGCCGTGGGTGAAGACATCCGTTCGCGGTTGATTCCCGGTTTGCGCGAAGAGTCGGTGAACCTCAGTGGCGGCACCTCGCTGGCTGAGGCCATCGACTTGTTGTCCTGCGCCGATTCGGTGGTGTCCAACGATTCCGGCCTGATGCACGTCGCTGCCGCGTTGAATCGCCCGCTGGTGGCGGTCTACGGTTCAACCTCGCCGGGCTTCACGCCGCCGCTGGCCGAGCATGTCGAGATCGTGCGCCTGGGCATCGAATGCAGCCCTTGCTTCGACCGCACCTGCCGTTTCGGCCATTACAACTGCCTGCGCCAGCTGATGCCGCAAGCGGTGAACGAAGCCTTGCAGCGTTTGCAGGGCACTGTGGTCGAGGTCAAATAGTTTGCGCGTACTGCTGATCAAGACTTCATCGCTGGGCGACGTGATTCACGCGTTGCCGGCGCTGACCGACGCGGCGCGGGCGATCCCCGGCATCAAATTCGACTGGGTGGTGGAAGAAGGCTTCGCCGAAATCCCCACTTGGCACCCGGCGGTGGGCAAGGTGATTCCGGTGGCGATCCGTCGCTGGCGCAAGAACATCTGGCAAACCATCAAGAGCGGCGAGTGGAAGCGTTTCAAGCAAAGCCTTCGCGCGACTAAATACGATCTGGTCATCGATGCCCAGGGTCTGCTGAAAAGCGCTTTACTGACCCGTTATGTGAAAGCTCCAGTGGCTGGTCTCGATAAAGCGTCCGCGCGCGAGCCGATCGCCGCACGTTTCTACAATCGACGCCTGGCGGTTGCCCGTGGTCAGCACGCGGTGGAGCGAGTGCGTCAGTTGTTCGCCATCGCCCTGGGTTACGATCTGCCTAAAGGTCTGGGCGACTATGGCCTGAGTGTCGAGCGCCTGGTGGAATTGCCGCGCAAGAATCCTTACGTGCTGTTCCTGCACGGCACCACCTGGGACACCAAACACTGGCCTGAAGCCTATTGGCGTGAGCTGACCGAGCGTGTCGGTTATCTCGGTGTGGGCGTAAAACTGCCATGGGGCAACGCAGCGGAGAAAGCCCGCGCCGAGCGCATCGCCGCTGGGTTCAAGCACGCCGAAGTGTTGCCGAAGCTGAATCTGGCCGGTGTCGGCAAAGTGCTGGCCGGTGCGCAAGCCTGTGTGGCGGTGGACACCGGTCTCGGTCATTTGGCCGCCGCACTGGATGTGCCGACGCTGTCGCTGTTCGGTCCGACCAACCCCGGCCTGACCGGCGCCTACGGCAAGTCGCAGATTCACCTGGCCAGCGACTTCCCGTGCGCACCGTGCCTGCAAAAGAAATGCACTTATCAACCGACGGCTGAAGATGCCCGTCAGTTTGACCTTAAGCGCGAGTGGCCTCTGTGCTTCACGCGTCTGAATCCCGAGCGTGTCGCCAGCCGACTGAGCACGTTGTTACTGGCTGAGGAGCTGCGCTGATGCAATTGGCATTTGTCCTGTACAAGTACTTTCCGTTTGGTGGCTTGCAGCGCGACTTCATGCGCATCGCTCTGGAGTGCCAGAAGCGCGGCCACCAGATCCGAGTCTACACGCTGATCTGGGAAGGCGACGTGCCGCCGGGGTTCGAAGTGCTGGTGGCGCCGGTCAAGGCGTTCTTCAACCATCGTCGCAACGAAAAGCTCAGCGAGTGGATGGAAGCGGACCTGGCCAAGCGTCCGGTGGATCGTCTGATCGGCTTCAACAAGATGCCGGGCCTGGACGTCTACTACGCCGCCGACGGTTGCTTCGAAGACAAGGCGCAGAACCTGCGTAACTCGCTGTACCGCCGCTGGGGTCGCTATCGCCACTTCGCCGAGTACGAACGCGCGGTGTTTGCCAAAGACGCAAAGACTGAAGTGCTGATGATTTCCGAAGTGCAGCAGCCGCTGTTCATCAAACATTACGACACGCCGCTGGAGCGCTTCCATCTGCTGCCACCGGGCATCGCCCAGGACCGTCGCCGTCCAGCGGATGCTGATGAAATTCGCGCCGGGTTCCGTGCCGAATTCAACCTTAAGGACGATGAACTGTTGCTGGTGCAGATCGGCTCCGGGTTCAAGACCAAAGGCGTCGATCGCAGCCTCAAGGCGTTGGCGGCATTGCCCGCCGATCTGAAGAAACGCACCCGGCTGTTTGTAATCGGCCAGGACGACCCCAAATTGTTCCAGATGCAGAGCGCGACATTGGGGCTTGGCGACAACGTGACGTTCCTCAAGGGGCGCAGCGATATTCCGCGTTTCCTGCTGGGCGCCGATCTGTTGATCCACCCGGCGTACAACGAAAACACCGGCACCGTATTGCTCGAAGCGCTGGTGGCCGGGTTGCCGGTATTGGTGAGCGCAGTCTGTGGTTACGCCCATTACATTGCCGAGGCCGACGCCGGCCTGGTACTGGACGAGCCGTTCGAACAGGCGCAACTGACACAGTACCTGACCGGCATGTTGAACGACGCTCAAGCACGGGCGGCCTGGAGCCGCAACGGTCTGGCCTTCGCCGAGACGGCCGACCTCTACAGCATGCCGCAGCACGCGGCCGATGTGATTCTGGCGGAGCACGCTTAAATGAAGTTGATGCTGGCTGAACCGTTCAAGAGCCTTTGGGCCGGACGCGACCCGTTCGCCGAAGTCGAAGGCTTGCAGGGCGAGGTGTACCGCGAACTTGAAGCTCGCCGGACCCTGCGCACTGAAGTGAACGGCAACGGGTTTTTCGTGAAGATCCACCGTGGCATTGGCTGGGGCGAAATCTTCAAGAACCTGCTCACCGCCAAATTGCCGGTACTCGGTGCAGGCCAGGAATGGAAAGCCATCCAGCGCCTGCAGGAAGTCGGCGTGCCAACCATGACCGCCGTCGCTTACGGCGAGAAGGGCAGCAATCCGGCGGATCAGCATTCGTTCATCGTCACCGAAGAACTGGCGCCGACCGTCAGCCTCGAAGACTTCAGCATCAACTGGATCAAGCAACCGCCGGAACCAAAACTCAAGCGTGCACTGATAGCTGAAGTGGCGCGCATGACTGGCATGATGCACCGCGCCGGGGTCAATCACCGCGACTGCTACATCTGCCACTTTCTGCTGCACACCGACAAACCGGTGACCGCTGAAGACTTCAAGCTCTCGGTGATCGACCTGCACCGTGCCCAGACGCGCCCGACGATCACCGCGCGTTGGCGCAACAAGGATCTGGCGGCGCTGTACTTTTCGGCGCTGGATATCGGCCTGACCCGCCGCGACAAATTGCGCTTTCTCAAAGGCTATTTCCAGCAACCGCTGCGGCAGATTCTCAGTGAGGAAGCCGGGCTGTTGAGCTGGCTCGAAGGCAAGGCCAACAAACTCTACGATCGCAAGCAGCGATACGGGGACGCCCTCTGATGGCGGGTTGGAAACTGGAGCCTGAGTACAGCGACCTGGCGGACGATTTCGGCAGCCTCGACGCGGTATTTGCGCTTGAGGGTGAGCGACTGACCCGCGACCCGTTGTCCGAGGTCATCCGCGTTCAGCGCAATGGCGTCAATTATTACGTAAAACGCTACGTGGGTGCCGGCAAGGGCTTGCGTCGTTATCTGGGCAAGCCCCGGGTGAAGATGGAATGGCAAAACCTCAAGCGCTTTGCCAAGTGGGGCATTCCCACCGCCGAAGTGGTGGCGTGGGGGTTGGAGCGACGCGGGGCGGCGTACGACCGCGGCGCGATGATTACCCGTGAATTGCCCAATACCGAGGATTTGTCGGCGCTGGCCGAGCGGCACGATCCCAAGCTCGCCGACCGCACCTGGGTCGACACCGTCAGCCGCCAGTTGGCCGGCTACACCCGGACCATGCACGAGCATCGCTTCACCCATAACGATTTGAAGTGGCGCAACCTGCTGATCGACGACCATGCCAGGTTGTTCCTGATCGATTGTCCGAACGGCGATTTCTGGAGCGGTTTCTGGCTCAAGTACCGCATCACCAAGGACCTGGCCTGCCTGGACAAGGTCGCCAAGTATCAGTTGTCGACCACCCAGCGCCTGCGCTTTTATCTGCAATATTGCCAACGGACCCGGCTCAATGCCGCCGACAAGAAGCGGATCCGGCACGTGGTGAGATTTTTCGAGGGACGCGAATGACTGATTTTCTGGCCGCCGAAGACCGTGCGTTGCTTGAACGCCACGGCCTCGGTACGTTCGACGCACTGTGGGCCCGGCAACTCGAAGCCGTGGACGAGCCCAACACCCTTCGTGGTGGCTGGAGCAGCGTGTTTCGACTCGATCTGGAGGGTCAGGGCTTTTACCTCAAGCGCCAGAGCAACTACCAGATGCACACCTTGCACGCGCCCTTCGGTGAGCCGAGCTTCGCCCGGGAATTTCGCAACATCAGCCTCTATGAAAAGCTCGGTATTCCGGCGCTGAAAGCGGCGTTCTTCGGTGAGCGCAAAGTCGACGGCGAGGTCCGGGCGATCTTGCTGACCCGTGCTCTGGACGGTTGGGATGATCTGGATTCGTTGTTGCAGCGCTGGTCGGAACTGAGCGAGGCGCAACACAGCGCCATCATGCAGGCCTGCGGAAAGCTGGCGCAGCGCCTTCACGGCAAGCGTCAGGTGCATGGCTGCTTTTATCCCAAGCACATTTTCCTGTGCGCCTCCGGTGACGGCTATCAGGCCCAATTGATCGATCTGGAAAAGACCCGACCGCTACTGTTCGGTCAGCGTGACCGGGTCAAGGATCTGGAGCCTCTGTTACGACGGGCGCCCGAGTGGAGTGAAGCGCAGTTGCGCATTTTGCTGGCCGCGTATCTGGATCAGCCGCAGGACAGTTCGCTGATCGACACTTGGCTCAATCGCCTGACCGCACGGCGTAACCGCAAGGGGAAACGTTGATGCGTTTGTCAGAACTGAAGAACGCCGGCCGCAGCCCGACGCTGCCGCTGAGCCTTTCACTGGCCGATGCTGCCGGGCCGGCGGATTTGCAACTGCTGAGCCTGTTGCGCGTGTTGCCCGGACAGCGATATGTCGGGGCCGGTGTCTGGCGTGGTCGTCCGGTGCTGGCCAAATTGTTGGTCGGCGCCAAAGCGGCGCGGCATTTTCAGCGGGAGCTGGATGGCGTGCGCCTGCTGGCGGCGCAAGGCCTGACCACACCGCTGCTGTTGGCTGATGGGCTCAAGGACGGCGAGGGCGGTTGGCTGCTGTTCGAGTTTCTGGAAAACGCCGCCAGCCTCGGTGATGCCTGGCAGCAGGTCGATCACCTGCCGGTGTTGGCCGATGAGCAAACGGCGGTGCTGGCGGAAGCCTTGGGCGCGATCGGCCAGATGCACCGCAAAGGCCTGTGGCAGGAAGACCTGCACCTGGACAACCTGCTCCGCCAGGGCAATCGTCTGTATTTGATCGATGGCGCCGGAATCTGCACCGAAACGCCAGGCCAGCCGCTGTCGCGGCAGAAGGTCCTGGAAAACCTCGGAGTGTTTTTCGCTCAATTGCCCAAGTCGCTGGAGCCGTTCACCGAAGAATTGCTGGTGTATTACCTGCTGAGCAATGGCGAGCACGCCTTGCCCATGGAAGCGTTGCAGAAGCAGATCGACAAGGTCCGCAGCTGGCGTCTCAAGGACTACCTCATCAAGGTCGGCCGCGAATGCACGCTGTTCAGCGTCCAACGCGACGCGTTCGGCTTGCGGGCGATTCGTCGCGAGGAAGAAGCGGCGATGTTGCCGGTGCTGGAACAGGCCGATGCCTTGCTCGATCAGGGCCACTTGTACAAGACCGGCGGCGCGGCAAGCGTCGGCAAGGTCGAGGTGGATGGCCGCACGCTGGTGATCAAGCGCTACAACATCAAGGGGTTTGCCCACTGGCTCAAGCGCTTCTGGCGCCCGAGCCGCGCTTGGCACTCCTGGCGCGAAGGCAATCGCCTGGCGTTCCTCGGGATTGCCACGCCCAAGCCGCTGGCGTTGCTGGAAAAGCGTTTTCTGTGGCTGCGCAGCCGCGCGTATCTGATCACCGAGCATCTTCCCGGGCCGGACATCATCGAGCGCTTTGCGCCGTATGTTGAAAGCGGTGATGCACCGGAGTCAGAGCTGGCAGCGCTGGATCATTTGTTTGCCGAACTGATTCGTGAGCGCATCAGTCACGGCGACTTCAAGGGTCACAACCTGTTCTGGCAGGAGGATCGCTGGGCGCTGATCGATCTGGATTCGATGTGCCAACACGGTTCGCTCGCCAGTTTTGCACCGGCGTATGCGCGGGATCGGGCGCGGTTCATGCGGAATTGGCCGGAAAGCAGTGCGCTTTACCAGGTCATTGATCAGCGATTGCCCAAAAACATCTCGGGCGCTGCCTAAGCCCCCATCGCGAGCAAGCTCGCTCCCACATTGAATCTTGGTCAAAAACATTTCTTGTGTACGGCCGAGAATCTTGTGGGAGCGAGCTTGCTCGCGATGAGGCCGGAACAGTCAGCGAAGATTAGGGACAAGTCCTTGCGAACCGTCCTACGCAATCTTCGGAAGCCATGAACTGTGGCCCGATTCCCCCCAATGCTAGTTTGCCCAGACGTTCTCGGAGGGCAGGCTTTGACAATAAAAATGGCAGTTGCATCGGGCGTTATCTCGCTGGCTTTGACCGGCTGCGGGACCGCCGTAACGGTTCTGCAGGACGATGCCGACGCGGCTCAGGGGCTGCGAAGGCAAAAAACCTATTGCCAGTCCATTCCCAGGGTTTACAGCGGCCTCTCCTATGATTTCTGTGTGTTGAATGCACCGCCCGATCCCACGGGTATCCTCGTGCCACTTGTATTGCTGGACCTGACCTTGTCCGGCGCTCTGGACACGATTGTCTTGCCGTACACGATTTACCGGCAAGGCGTGGACGGCAACATCCTTATCTACTGGCGGCCCGCGCGTGGATAAACACCGGCAAGGTCATGGCCGAAAAAGCACGCCGTTAGCCGCTAGAGGTTTGCCGCTGCTTTTAAGCTATAATCCCGCCCTTTAGCTGTCTCTCGCCCCTTGCGAGGGCACATTAATTTTTGAGGCGCGTTGCGCCTGCACGCAGACTAAAGAGGCTAGACCCCTGTGGCATTGACGATTCTTGGCCTGTCCGGCGCCCTTAGCCATGATCCTTCCGCAGCCTTGTACATCGACGGCAAGCTGGTCGCGGCGGCTGAAGAAGAGCGCTTTGTGCGCGATAAACATGCAAAGAACCGCATGCCCTACGAATCGGCGAAGTTCTGCCTGGAACAGGCCGGTATCAAACCTTCCGACGTTGACGTGGTAGCGATCCCGTTCGCTCCGATCAGCCTGTTTGGCAAGGCCCGCTGGCAGTACGCGAAGCGTTACTGGTACGCCCCGGATCGTGCACTCGACGCGATCCTGATGGGCAACCGTCGCTACAAGCGCTATCGCAACAAGATCGTCTGGTGTCTGGAACAACTGGGTTTTGATCCGAAGAAGATCAAGATCGAGCCGGTCGAACACCACCTGGCCCACGCCTCCAGCGCTTATCACTGCTCCGGTTTCAAAGAGAAAACCGCGATCCTTGGCATCGACGGCAAGGGTGAGTACGCCACGACCTTCTTCGGTTATGGCGAAAACGGCAAGATCCACAAGATCAAGGAATTCTTCGATCCGGACTCCCTCGGCGGCCTGTACGGCGCGATCACCGAGTTCCTCGGTTTCGACATGCTCGACGGTGAGTTCAAGGTCATGGGCATGGCGCCGTACGGCGACGCCAGCAAATACGATTTCTCGCGCCTGGCCTCGTTCGAAAACGGCGAGCTGGTGATCAATACCGACTACGCCAACGTCATCGGCCTGCGTCGTTATAAAGAGAAGGGCAAGGGTTACTACTTCTCGCCGAAGCTGATCGAGTGGCTGGGTCCGAAGCGCGAAGGCGACATCGCCGACGAGCCGTACATCCACTACGCCGCCAGCATTCAAGCGCTGTTCGAAAAAATTTCGCTGCAGATGATCGACCACTACCTGGGCGACGTGCTCAAGGAAACCGGCAAACTGGCCTATGCCGGTGGCTGTGCGTTGAACGTCAAGCTGAACCAGAAAATCATTGCCCGCGACGACGTCAAAGAACTGTTCGTACAGCCTGCATCCGGTGATGCCGGCACCGCCGTCGGCGCTGCTGCCTATGTGTCTCACGCCCGTGGCGTACCGGTCGAGAAGATGGAACACGTCTACCTCGGCCCGTCGTACAGCAACGAAGACGTGATTGCCGCGTGCGCCCGTCATGAGAACAAGCCGACCTGGCGCAAGCTCGACAACATGCCGGAGCAGATCGCCAGGATCATGGTCGATGGCAACCCGGTGGCCTGGTTCCAGGGCCGCATGGAGTTCGGTCCGCGCGCACTCGGCGGTCGTTCGATCATCGGTTGCCCGAGCATTCCCGGCGTGGCTGACCGCATCAACCACCAGATCAAGTTCCGCGAGCGCTGGAGGCCTTTCTGCCCGTCGATGCTCGACACCGTCGCGCCACAGATGATCAAGATCGATCACCCGGCACCGTTCATGACCTTCACCTTTGAAGTGGCGGAAGAGTGGAAAACCCGCGTACCGGAAGTCGTCCACGAAGACGGCACTTCCCGTGCCCAGGTGCTCAAGCGCGAATACAACCCGCGCTACTACGACATGATGAAGGCGCTCGAAGTGCTGACCGGCAACGGCGTGTCGCTGAACACCTCGCTCAACCGTCGTGGCGAACCGATGATCTGCTCGCCGACCGATGCACTGAACATGTTCTTCGGATCGGATCTACAGTATCTGATCATGGAAGACATCCTGGTGGTCAAAGAGGGCGCGAACACCTATGACACGCTCGGCTGAACGCCATGTGTTGCAGTTCTGCCACGGCTATGACGGGCCGTTTCTGGACTGTGCCCGGCAGTACGCCAGCCTGTTCGCGGGGACCGGTTATCGCGTGACCACGGTGTTTCTCACCGGGGTCGCCGACGCCGAAGTCGCTGCGGGTTGCGCTTCCGACGAAGTGTTGTTCATGGAATACAGCTCCAAGGCCATTCGTGGCCTGAAGCTGGGCGCCATCGGCGATCTGCGCAAGATCGCCGCTTCGCGCAACTTCAGTTTCTGCATCGCCCATCGCTTCAAGCCGATCTACATCGCCTTGCTCGGCACGTCGTTGCCGGTGATTGGCGTGCATCACGCGTTTGACGATTACAAACGAGGTACGCGCAAACTGTTCGCGCAGATTTTCCGCAAGCGCCTGAGCCTGCTCGGGGTGTCCGATGCGGTGCGCGATGACATGCGCCGTTGCCTGCCAAAGTGGTCGGCGTCGCGGATTCAGACGCTCTATAACCGTATCGATGTGCAAACGTTGCAGGACAGCCAGGTGACGGCTCGCGAGGCTCGGGAAATTCTCGGGCTGGCGCCGGATGCCTGGGTTGTCGGCAACGTCGGACGACTGCATCCGGACAAGGATCAGGCCACATTGCTGGACGGTTTTGCCGCGGCGCTGCCGGGGTTGCCGGCCAGCAGTCAGTTGGTGATTCTCGGTAGCGGCCGTCTGGAACAGGATCTCAAGGCCCAGGCCCGCGAGTTGGGAATTGGCGATCGCGTCCTGTTCCTAGGCCAGGTGCCCGAAGCGCGCCGTTATTTCCGTGCTTTCGATGTTTTTGCCCTGAGTTCCGATCACGAGCCGTTCGGCATGGTGCTGCTCGAAGCCATGGCCGCCGGCGTACCGTTGCTCGCCACCGCGTGTGGTGGGGCAAAGGAAGTGGTCGAGGGCGTGGGCATTCTGTTCCCCCTGGGCGATGCCGAACACCTGGCTCAAGGGCTGCAACATCTGGCCGCGATGGACGATCAGCAACGTCGCCAATGCGCCGAGCTGATGCTCGACCGCTTGCGCGAACGCTTCTCCGACCGCGCGGTACGCGATGCTTTCTGGCATTTGCCACACGTTATCGAACTGGCACCGAGGGGCTGATGCTCAACCGATTTCAAGGCTGGCGCGAACGTGGCTGGTCGGTAGCCGATGCCTCGACTTACGCCGAGGCCTGGCAGCGTTATGGCGGCAGCGTCGCGACCCATCCAATGGTGGTCGAGCGTCTGGCGCAGTTGGCCGATATCCCGGTGCGTTACCTGGCCTGGGAGCAAAACGGCGAAGTCAAGGCAGCGATCCCGACCTGGGGACGCGACCTTGCCTTGTCCAAAGACGTGCTCAAGCGTCACGGCAAAAAGGGCCTGTTCGACCTCGGCAATGCGGAGATCATTTTGCCGGCCGCTGAAGAGGCCCAGGCTCCACTGCGTCACCGTGGTCGTTATTTGTCGGCGCTGAACGAAAGCCGTTTCACCGGCATCAAGTTGCAGACCGAACAACTGGCCATGGCCCGCACGCCTGAAGAATTGTCGAAGAAATTTCGCTACAACCAGCGCCGTGAATTGCGTTTGCTGGAGGAAGCGGGTGGCACGGTGCGGCCGGTGTCCGAGTTTTCCAGTGGCGAGCTGGCGGCGATTTATTGCGACTTGTTCCAGCGCCGCTGGGGCTTTCCGGCGACCGGTGCCGAGCGTATGGCCGAGGTCATCGAGTTGTTGCGCGAGTTGCTGATCGGATCGGTGATTTTTCTCAACGATGCGCCGATCGCCATTCAACTGGTGTACCGCGTCGAGACACCGCAGTGGATCAGTGTCGAGTACATCAATGGCGGCGTCGACCCTGAAACCCGCGAGTTCAGCCCCGGCAGCGTGCTGAGTTTTCTCAACACCCAAAGTGCCTGGGAACATGCCCGGGCGCTGGACAAGCCCTTGCGCTTTTCCTTCGGTCGCGCCGACCGGGAGTACAAGGATCGCTGGTGCAACCCCGTGCCGGTCTACACCGTATGAGTCAGCCCATGAGCCGCAAACAGCAACTGCTCAAGCGCCATCGACGCAACAAACGCATCGGTCTGTTGATCGCACTGGCGGTGTTGGTCGCCATCGGTGTGATGGTGGCTTGGTGGTTGCCGCCGGTGCTGGCGGTGCTGGGCTGGATCGCCCACGAAGCCTGGTTTGCCGATCATCTGTTCTACTCGCCCAACGACGATTACCAGTACAACTTCCCGCCTTACACGCCAAAACCCAAGGTTCATCTGAGCGGCGAACGCCTGCGACTGGACGACGGTGTGATGCTGGTCGACGACGCGACGCTGGTGTTGGCGCTGCGGATCAAAAGCACATGGCTGGGGCGTTTTCTCGATCCTGTGGTTGAGTTGTCCGGGGGCGATAACCCGGACCGACAAACTTTCGAGCGTGGTGTGAACGGCCTGCGTTACCTCAATCTCAGTGGTCAGGCGCAAGTGCTGTCACGAGGGGAATTGCGTCTGCGCGGGCGTTTTTGCCGATTGCTCGGCGAGCCTGTGTTGTGGGCTTTCGAACATCCGGATTACCGCCGTCAGCGGGTGATGGTCATCGCGCCCCATGCCGATGATGCGGAATTGGCAGCCTATGGCTTGTACAGCCAGGCCGATGAAACCTGGGTCGTCACACTGACTGCCGGTGAAATCGAAGCCGAACACTATCAGCAGATGGGCTTGGGCAAGGTCGAGGCCGCGCGTCTCAAAGGCCGTTTGCGTGCCTGGGACAGTGTCGCGGTACCGCGCTGGGCCGGGGTGCCTGAAAGCCGTTGCGTGCAGTTGGGTTATTTCTGCCTGCAACTGGCGGCCATGCAAGCCTCGCCTGCTCAGCCGGCAGGCTCACGAGAAGCGGACTTGAGCGACACCCGGTTGTTTCGCCAGTTGAACCCGTTTGCCTTGCCGGGCGATGTCGACGGTGCGCCGACCTGGAACAATTTGTTGGCCGACCTGCGTGAGCTGCTGCTGCGGGCACAGCCTGAAGTGATCGTGCTGCCACACCCGACCCTTGATCCACACCCGGATCATATTTGCGCTCATGCAGCAGTTCTCGAAGCCTTGAACGGGCTCGACTGGCAGCCGACGCTGCTCGGTTACGCCAATCATCTGCATGACAACGATCGTTGGCCAATGGGCGATAGCGGTGCCGGTGTGACGTTGCCACCGGTGTTCGATCCGGCCTCGTTGCTGCATCCCTACTGCCTTCTGCTGGCTCAGTCCCAGCAGCGGGACAAGGCCATGGCACTGGGGATGATGCATGACTTGCAGCCCCGAGCCCCGTTCAAGCGGCGGTTGCGTCGCGGCTTGCAGCGACTGCTGGCCGGGCGCTCTGGTTCGCCTTACGGCGAGAACGAATTTTTTCGCAAGGCTGTGCGTCGCCATGAGCTGTTCTGGCATTTGTAAAGTGTTACGGGCCTGAAGTCCGCCTGCTGCGAGCAGGAAGGGTGTCAGGTGTTGCTCGGTTTGCCTGTTGCGGCAAGGAAGACGATGAAAGTTCTATTTCTGGTGCAGAAAGATCAACGGGCCATCCTGGACCGTTTGTACGACGGCGTGGCGGCTCATTGCGAGTGCGACCTGCGGTGGCTGAGCAGCAGTGAACAGCGCAACCTGCGCAGCTATTTCCGGCGCGAAGTCGATGTCTCGCGCTATGACCGCATCGTGTTTTTCCTGCGTTTCAAACAGGAAATCCGTCAGGTCGGGTTTATCCGCACGATCCCCAACCTGGTGATTCTCGAACACGACGCTTACCAGAACTACATTCCTTGCAAATACACCGGCAAGTTCAGCGCGCACTACCGCCGGCTGCCGTGGGCGCGAGTCATCAGTTCCGGTTTCGTTGTCACCGAACGGCTGCGCGGTGAGGGGTTCGACGCGGTGTTCGTGCCCAAGGGTTACGACCAGACGCAACTTGAGGATCAAGGCCGCGAGCGGGATATCGAACTGGCTTTTGTCGGCAGCACCAACAGTGTCGCCTACAGTGGACGCAAGGCCCTGCTCGATGAGTTGGCCCGTGTCGAACCCCTGGTGGTCACTCGCACGAAATCCGGTGAGGAGTACCGCGACACGCTCAACCGTATCCGCTTTTTCGTCAGTGCCGATGTCGGCATGGGCGAATTCATGATCAAGAATTTCGAGGCCATGGCCTGTGGTTGTGTGTTGCTGGCGTATGACCAGGGCGAGGCGGAAAGCCAGGCGCTGGGGCTGCAGGATATGCACAACATTGTGTTCTATCAGAGCATCGCGCAGCTTCAGGAAAAACTGGCGCTATTGCGCAGCGACCCGGAAATGGCACAGCGTATCGCCCGAAATGGTCGTGAGCTGGCGGTCAGCCAGTTCAGTTTTGCGCGCATCGGTCAGCGGATCGTCGAGGAACTCAAGCCTGCTTTGGGTGCTCGCGCACCGTTGAGCCTGCTGGAAAAAATCCGCCTGATGTTGGGCATTTGACTGCTATGAGCATTCTTAACGTCATGTGGGCCAGCGGTGCTCCGTTCGCCTCGACTCATAAGGTGCACCAGCAGATATTGTCTCAGGCTCCGACCACCGTACCGATTGAAACCTGGCTGTTGCAGGGACATGCGTCCGACAGCGGGGTAGAAGTCGGTGAAGTACGGGAGTGGGGGTTGTCCTCTGCCCGGTTGAAGGGGCGACATTTCTGGCGACTGACCAGACCGTGGATGCGCCACAGGTTTCAGCGTGCCCTTCAGGACAGCGATGTACATGTACTGTTGCTCGATGGCCTGGGTGTAGCGCGAACGCTGCTGCCTGTGCTCGAGGCCTTGCCACATATCCGTGCGGTGGTGATTTTCCACGGCTCGACGCGGGTTCACGCTACTGATCGGGCGCTCTTTCAGCGCTTTGCGGCCTCCCGGCTGACGGTGGTCGCGGTGTCGCAAACCCTCGCGACTTCGTTGAGCCAGGACCTGCAAGTACCGGTCACGACGCTGCGCAGCGCCTTCGATCCTGCTGCCTTTCGTTCGGCTCTGCTGCCGCGCGAGCAGGCGCGTGCGCGTTTGGGGCTGCCCCTGGATAACACGCCGGTGCTGGGTGCCGTAGGACGGCTGGTCGCGGGAAAAGGTTTTGGCTGCCTGCTCGATGCCTTTGCGGCGGCATTGCATGAACGGCCGGATCTGCTATTGGTAATTGTGGGAGAAGGTACGGCCCGTGCCGAGCTGGAAGCGCGAATCGATGCGCTGGGGCTGCACGACAGGGTGTTGTTGCCGGGCCACGTCAACGACGTGGCGCAACTCTATTGTGCATTCGACTGGGTCGCGATGCCCTCGCTGAGCGAAGGCTTGGGACTCATCATGCAGGAAGCGGTGATGGCGGGCGTTCCGGTAATCGCCAGCGAACTGGACGTGTTCCGTGAGCAACTGGGCGATACCGGCTGGTACGCCCCGGTCGAGGATGTGAGTGCCTGGCGCGACGCCATTGTGCGAGCGTTCAGCGTATCTGCCCGGACGATCACCGCAGATCAGTACCGGGCACTTGCCCCGGATCAAGCCTGGTTGAGCTTCAGCCAGGCTTCCCGGGCATTGCTTTCATGACGGCAGCAATGCCTGTTCGAGTGCTTGCATCGGAAAGCTGTCGTTCAGGTTCTCTCGTGCAATATAGCGCGCGAAGTGCTGCAGGTTGCGCTTGATCAAATGACGGGGCAACGGCGCCCGCAGAAAACGCATGTCTGCCACATCGATGAGGCCCATGCGGTTGTCGGGTGTGACCACAATGTTGCCCAGGTGCAGTGACCGGAAGTAGATCCCCGACTTATGAAGACTTTGTATCAGCCCGACCAGCTCCGGCAGGGCCTGCGGCCAGGTGAAGCCTTCCTTGCTGGCGATCTGGCGCAGGGTCTCTCCTGGCAGAGGCTGGTAAAGCACTGCAGTCATGCCCGGTGTTTGCAGTCGGTAGTACTTCAGGACCTGCAAGGTCGGCACGCCGAGCTTTTGCAGTTCGGTGGCATTGTCGATGAAGCGTTTCGAGTAGGGACGAAATAGCGCGGAGGAAAAAATACGCTTGCGGCGGAACAGTTTCAGAATATTCCCATTCTGCAACAGGTAGACTTTCGGCCCAAAGCTGTCGGCTTCCAGTACTCTGGCGCCTTCAATCATCTGATTTAGAGCGGCTATCGAAAGCCTAGAACATTGCATCGTAGAAGCCTTGTTGGAATACGGGGTGTTGTGGCGGGCAATGATGCCGAAAAGTTTCAGCTTTAACCATGCCGGGCGGGGTGGGTGATTTTTCTCAGGGGTAATTTGATGCAAGAAAAACGCTGGGCGCAAGTATGGATGACAATAGGTCTGCTGTGGTTTTTGTTGGCCATCGCAGTTGCGCCTACCAACAAAATCTATCAACAAGGTTTGGTCGCATTGCTGTGGGTGCCGGCGATATTGTTTTCATGGTCCGCACGTTTCCGACTCCGGGAGTTGTTCTATGAGCAACGCTGGATCTACCTACCGATGCTCGGTCTTCTGGTCTGGTCGCTGATCAGTCTTGCATGGACGAACACTCCTGACCTCGCTCGCGAGGCCAAGCGTTTGCTCTACATCGTGGTGTTCCTGTTGTTCTTTCCGGTTTTTGCCAATGGCCGGCCCGAGCGTGTGATCCGCATCATGCAATGGGGAGGCATCGGGTTGGCAGCGACGGCGCTGGTAGCCATCGTCAGGTTTTATGGCGTTGACGGAAACGACTGGACTTCGCGTCTTCAGGGGTTGGGTGAGTTGTCTCATCCGATTCTGGGGGGCTATGTCATTGGGTTGGCAGCGGTATGGCTGGCTTTCTGGCCTCCGAACAACCGCAGGATGCAAGGGGTCTGGGCGGTAGCTCTGGGCCTGCTTTGCGCCTTTGTGATGCTTAGCCAGAGCCGCGGTGCCGGGGTGGCATTGTTTTTCACGATACTCGCCATGCCTGTGTGGAGCGGTGACCGACGCAGTCGCATCATCGCGGCGGTTGCATTGATCGTGGCGGTGCTGGCTGTCTGGTTCTTCGAATCCTTCGTCGTGGCGCGTGGTGTGTCTTATCGACCGCAGATCCTGATAGCCAGTTTGCAGATGATCAGTGAGCATCCATGGCTTGGCCTGGGACTGGGCGGTAATTACCGAGTGTTTGCTTCGGATCTGTATTTTGACCATACGCACAACTTGTTTACCCACGTGACCATCGAGCTGGGGTTGCCAGGACTGCTGTTGTGGTGTGCGATTTGGCTTGCGGTACTGTACGAGGCCTGGAAAGTCCGCGAGACGCTCTATGCCAAGGGGATCATTGGCATCTGGCTGTTTTCGACACTGGCCATGCAGTTTGACGCCGCCAGTCTGTCCGGTACACCAAGGCCCGAATGGTTCATAAGCTGGTTACCCGTAGGGCTGGCCAGTCTTTTGGTGTGGGCGCGGGCCAATTCCGACGCCTGTGATAAAATTTCGCGTTCTACCTAACCAGTGAGCTCTACGATGACTGACGCACCGCCTAAAGCGGGACAGGATTCCAGCCTGAAAATCTATCTTCGGCTCTTGGGTTATGTAAAACCCTATGTCGGCCTTTTCCTGCTGAGTATCGTGGGCTTCGTGATCTTTGCCTCCACACAGCCAATGCTGGCCGGGATTCTCAAGTATTTCGTCGATGGCCTGAGCAACCCTGAAGCGGTGCTCTTCCCCACGGTTCCTTACCTGAAGGATTTGCAGTTGCTGATGGCCGTGCCGTTGCTGATCATCCTGATCGCGGCGTGGCAGGGCCTGGGCTCGTTCCTCGGTAACTACTACCTGGCGAAGGTATCGCTGGGGCTGGTGCATGACTTGCGCGTCGAGTTGTTCAACAAGCTGCTGGTGCTGCCCAATCGCTACTTCGACACCCACAACTCCGGGCACCTGATCTCGCGCATCACGTTCAACGTGACGATGGTGACCGGCGCGGCCACGGATGCCATCAAGGTGGTGATCCGCGAAGGCCTGACCGTGGTCTTCCTGTTTGCCTATTTGCTGTGGATGAACTGGAAGCTGACCCTGGTGATGCTGGCCATCCTGCCGCTGATTGCGTTCATGGTGGGCAACACCAGCAAGAAATTCCGCAAGCAGAGCAAGAAGATCCAGGTGGCCATGGGCGACGTGACGCACGTAGCTTCCGAGACCATTCAGGGCTATCGCGTAGTGCGCAGCTTCGGTGGCGAGAGCTACGAAGAACAGCGCTTTGCCGCCGCCAGCCAGGGCAACACCGACAAGCAATTGCGCATGACCAAAACCGGAGCGGTCTATACGCCCATGCTGCAACTGGTGATCTACACCGCCATGGCCGTGTTGATGTTCCTCGTGCTGTTCCTGCGCGGCGACGCCACCGCCGGTGATCTGGTGGCCTACATCACCGCTGCGGGTCTGTTGCCGAAGCCGATCAGGCAGCTTTCGGAAGTCAGTTCGACCATCCAGAAAGGCGTTGCCGGTGCCGAGAGCATTTTCGAGCAACTGGACGTCGAGCCTGAAGTCGATAACGGCACAGTCGAGCGTGATCGCGTCAATGGCCACCTGCAGGTGCGCAACCTCAGCTTCACGTATCCGGGAACCGACCGTGAAGTATTGAAGAACATCAATTTCTCGGCGGCGCCGGGGCAGATGATCGCCTTGGTTGGTCGCTCAGGCAGCGGCAAGTCGACCCTGGCCAGCCTGATTCCGCGTTTCTATCATCACGACGTCGGCGAAATCCTGCTCGATGATGTCGAGATCGAAGACTACCGCCTGCGCAACCTGCGTCGGCACGTGGCCCAGGTCACGCAGCATGTCACCCTGTTCAACGACACCATCGCCAACAACATCGCTTACGGTGACCTGGCCGGTGCACCCCGTGCCGACATTGAAAAGGCCGCTACGGATGCGTTCGCAATGGACTTCATTTCGCAGATGCCCGAAGGCCTGGATACGCAGGTCGGTGAAAATGGCGTGTTGCTGTCCGGTGGCCAGCGTCAACGTCTGGCGATCGCCCGGGCACTGTTGAAAAATGCGCCGCTGCTGATCCTCGACGAGGCGACCTCGGCACTCGACACCGAATCCGAACGCCACATTCAGGCGGCGCTGGACCAGGTCATGAAAGGTCGCACCACGCTGGTCATCGCTCACCGCTTGTCGACCATCGAGAAGGCTGACCTGATCCTGGTGATGGATCAGGGCCAGATCGTCGAGCGCGGCACCCACGCGCAGCTGCTGGCGCAAAACGGCTACTACTCGCGACTGCATGCGATGGGCCTGGACACACCGGCCGAAGACATCGCCTGACCTCGACAACAACAGGGCGAGCACGACTCGCCCTGTCTGAATGATTTGCTTGAAAAATGAGCAATCGACCCCGTCGTATCATCCCGTTGCAGCCGTCGCACAAGCCGATGCCTACCCTGTGTTAATATCGCGCCCCTGTTCATTTTGTATGTGGGTTGCTCCATGAAGTTGTCCATGCCGCGATTCGATCAAGCCCCTGTCTTGGTGGTCGGCGATGTCATGCTCGACCGTTACTGGCATGGTGGTACCTCACGGATTTCCCCTGAGGCGCCAGTACCGGTAGTCAAGGTCGATCACATCGAGGACCGCCCCGGCGGTGCCGCCAACGTTGCGTTGAACATCGCCGCCCTTGGCGCACCGGCCTCATTGGTCGGTGTGACCGGCGACGATGAAGCCGCCGACAGCCTGGCCAATAGCCTCAAGGGTGCCGGTGTTCGGGCGCTGTTCCAGCGCATTGCGCACCAGCCGACCATCGTCAAGTTGCGGGTCATGAGTCGTCACCAGCAACTGTTGCGTATCGACTTCGAAGAACCCTTCGCCACAGATGCCCTGGAGTTGTCGGTGCAAGTCGACGAATTGCTCGAAGGCATCAAGGTGCTGGTGCTGTCCGACTACGGCAAAGGCGCGCTGAAGAATCACCAGGTGCTGATCCAGGCCGCCCGTGCCCGTGGCATTCCGGTATTGGCCGACCCCAAGGGCAAGGATTTTTCGATCTACCGCGGTGCGAGCCTGATCACGCCGAACCTCAGCGAGTTCGAAACCATCGTCGGTGGTTGCGCCGATGAGCACGAGTTGGTGAGCAAGGGCGCGCAGTTGATGCACGACCTCGACCTCGGCGCTTTGCTGGTCACCCGTGGCGAACACGGCATGACCCTGTTGCGCCCGGATCATCCGGCGCTGCACCTGCCGGCCCGCGCCCGTGAAGTGTTCGATGTGACCGGTGCCGGCGACACGGTGATTTCAACCCTGGCGGCAGCAATTGCTGCTGGCGAGGAACTGCCGCATGCGGTGGGCCTGGCCAACCTGGCGGCGGGCATCGTGGTCGGCAAACTCGGTACGGCGGCCATCAGCGCGCCGGAGTTGCGTCGCGCCATCCAGCGTGAAGAAGGTTCCGAACGCGGCGTGCTGGGTCTCGAACAACTGCTGCTGGCAGTCGACGATGCCCGTGCGCACAACGAGAAGATCGTCTTCACCAACGGCTGCTTCGACATCCTGCATGCCGGCCACGTGACCTATCTTGAGCAGGCGCGGGCGCAAGGCGATCGCCTGATCGTTGCGGTCAACGACGATGCGTCGGTCAGCCGCCTGAAAGGGCCGGGTCGTCCGATCAACAGTGTCGACCGTCGCATGGCCGTGCTGGCAGGTCTGGGCGCGGTGGACTGGGTGATCAGCTTCCCTGAAGGCACGCCGGAGAACCTGCTGCGCGAGGTCAAGCCGGATGTGTTGGTCAAGGGCGGCGACTATGGGATCGATCAAGTGGTCGGCGCGGACATCGTGACCGCTTACGGCGGCACCGTGAAAGTGCTGGGGCTGGTTGAAAACAGCTCCACGACCGCGATTGTCGAGAAAATCCGCAAGTCTGAGTGACGCGCTGATCGTTCCCACGCTCTGCGTGGGAACGCCTCTACGGACGCTCCGCGTTCGGTGTTAAAGGGACGCGGAGCGTCCCGGGCTGCATTCCCACGCAGAGCATGGGAACGATCAAGGGCGTGCAGCCTTGCGCGGCACGATCTTCTTCAGCAATTGCTTCGCTTTCCCGCGTAACAACGCCAACCCCGAATTCTTCCCCGGTGGGGTCAATCCCTGCTGCCGCACCCAATCCTTCCAGCGAATCCGCTCATCCCTCACCAGCCAGCCTTCCTGTCGGGCAAAGCTTTCCGCCAGGTACAACCCGCGCGTGCTCGCCGGATACAGCTGATCCTTTTTCAAGGTATAGAGCTCGGCCGTGGGGTGGCCGTCCTGCAAAGGCATCAGGTACAGATCGGGACGCTTGCGGTCGAGGCGGGCCACCAGTTGATCGCCTTCCAGTCGTTCGTCGACATGGAACAGGCTCAAGGGCTTGGCTTCCTTGGGCACGTCCAGGCGCAAATCGTAGATCAACTGCAACGACGCGGTCGGCAAGTGCACATAGGCCCGTGGGCGTTCGATCAACTGCAGATTGGCGCAGCGCACCGGTCGTGCCGAACCCGACAGTGGCGTCAGGCGAAACGGCAGGGCTTCGCGGTAATGCAGGGCAGACGAGTAGGGCGCCGGTAGCCATGTATCGTTGAAGCGCCCGCCGAGCCAGCCTTCCGGGGTTTCCAGCAGGCACTCCTCGGCAATTTCCTGGATAGCCGTGTGCAACGGCAGGTTCAGCTCATGGGCCGGCACATATCCGGAAATCAACTTGAGCACTACGTCGCCACGATCCTGTCGGCGTTGGCGCACCAACACCCAGTAATCGCGATTCTGCCAATGCAGGGTCAGGCGCACCGAAACCCCGAGGTTGGCCAGCTCAAGGGAAAACCGCTCGCTATCGGCGACGGTGACCGGGCGGCGACGTTGCAGGATCTGGGAGAAGTTGAGCGGTCTCCCGACGCTCTGATAACTCAGGCCTTCGGGAGTCGCTTCGACGAATAACGGCAGGGTCTTGAAGTTGCTAGGGTTCTTTCTTATGAGCGTACGCGGCATGTCGGCTCCTGCTTAAGGCCGCGTGGGCGGCATCAGTTGCTACGTAGGACTTGGGCAACGGTCGCGACGTTATGGGCGAGGTGCAGCGGATTAATGGTCCCGACAATAGCACTGGCAACACCCGGATGTTCAAACAACAACTCGAAACTGGCACGCACCGGATCCACCCCCGGACTCAGACACACGTGGCCGCTGGCGAGGGCTTTTTTCACCAGAATGGCTTTGCCGTGAGCAGCAGCATAGTCAATGACCGGCTTCTCGGTTTTTTCGTTCAGATTGTAGGTGACCATTGCGCAATCACCTTGCTCAAGCGCCTTCAAACCACCTTCAACGGTTTTGCCGGAAAAGCCGAAGCCGCGAATCTTGCCCTCAGCCTTGAGCTCGGCGAGGGTCGCATAGACTTCGCAGTCGTTGAGGATGGCCATATCGTTGCCATCGGAGTGCACCAGCACCAGATCGATGAAGTCCGTTTCCAGCCGTTGCAGGCTGCGCTCTACCGAAAACCGGGTATGAGCGGCGCTGAAATCGTGACGGGACTGACCGTCGGCAAATTCTTCGCCGACCTTGCTGACAATCACCCAATCCTGACGCTGGCCGCGCAGCAACGGGCCAAGGCGCTCTTCGCTGCGACCGTAGGCCGGAGCGGTGTCGATCAGGTTGATGCCCAGATCGCGTGTGAGTTTGAGCAGCATCCGCGCTTCATCATCATCCGGGATCTGAAAGCCGTTGGGGTACTTCACCCCTTGATCGCGACCGAGTTTTACCGTGCCAAGGCCCAGCGGCGAGACCAGCAGGCCGGTGCTGCCCAAGGGACGATGCAGGTCGTGCAGAGTTGGTTGGCTCATGGCAGCAATTGCTCCCAGGCCGGAACACCCATCGGCGGTTTTGGCAGCGGCGGCAGCGCGGTCACCGGACCCGGTTGAATGCCGTCGCGGGCCAGGCTGGCGATAACGCGGTCGGCGAAGTCCGGCGCCAACGCCAGTTTGGTTGGCCAGCCCACCAGCAGTCGACCTTCCTCGGCGAGAAACGCATTGTCGGGGCGGGTCAGCCCCGATTGCAGCGGTTCGGCACGATCCACGCGCAAGGTGGCCCATTGCACAGTGCTCAGGTCAATCCAGGGCAGCAATTGGCCGAGCTCTTTCTGTGCGGTGGCGATCTGTTCGGCGGGCTCACGGGCCACGCCCTCGCTTTCGGCGATATCGCCGCCCATGTACCAGACCCATTGGCCATCAGCCGCCGGGTGCGTGGTCACGGTAATCCGCGGTTTGGTGCCGCCGCCCAGACAGTGGGCGTAAAGCGGTTTGAGGCTCGGGCCTTTGGCGATGATCATGTGCAGCGGGCGGCGTTGCATGGCCGGTTGGCTCAGGCCCAGCGCTTCGAGCAGCGCAGCAGTGCCGGCGCCAGCGCTCAAGACGATGCGTTGCGCGCGGATTTCATGCTCGTCCACTTTCAGGCCGACCAGCACGCCACCCTCAAGCAACGGCTCGATGTGCTGACCGGCGAGCAAACCGTCACCGGCCAGGTCGGCCAGGCGCTGGACCAGACTCGGCACGTCGATCACCAGTTCGGCCAAGCGATAGACCTTGCCCTTGAAACGTTTGTCTTGCAGAGCGGGCGGCAGTTGGTCGCCCTTGACCTGATCGACGCGGCCGCGCACGGCTTTGCTGGCGAAGAAACTGGTGAGGTTGCCGGCGATCGTGCCGGGGGACCACAGGTAATGGGCTTCGGACAGCAGGCGCACACCGGACAGGTCCAGCTCGCCGTCACCGGCCAGGGCTTCACGCCAGCGACGCGGCATGTCGGCGATGGCTTCCGAAGCACCGGTCAGGGCGCCGTGCAGCGCGTACTTGGCGCCGCCGTGGATGATGCCCTGGGACTTCACGCTCTGCCCGCCGCCAAGGCTGGCGCTTTCCACCAGCACGGTCGAAAAACCCTGGCGGCGCAGGCGCGCGTTCAGCCAGAGGCCGGCGACACCAGCGCCGACAATCAGAACGTCGGTGGAAATTACGGATGGCATGCGGCGACCTCAGTGTTCAAGACGAGGGCGCAGTATACAGAGCTCGGCGAGGAATAAAGATCGCAGCCTGCGGCAGCTCCTACAGA
>NZ_JBSVXD010000036.1:0-38560 GCF_054070755.1 Pseudomonas sp. SDO5591_S426
CAGAGCGGACGCGGAGCGTCCGTTGATGCATTCCCACGCAGAGCGTGGGAACGATCGTCTACTAAAGGTTTTCCAGCGCCCGATTCAACTCAAGCACATTCACCACCGGTGGCCCCACCAGCGGCTGCTCGATATGGGCGTCCAGCAGGTTTTGCAGGGTCGCCACCGGCACGTTACGCGCCGTCGCAACACGCGCCAGTTGATAGGCAATTGCGGCCGGTGGCAAGTGTGGATCGAGGCCGCTGCCGGAGGTGGTGAGCATGGCCAGCGGCACGGGGCCCTGACCTGGCACCAGCAATTTGTTGGCATCGTCGATCACCCGAGTGGCCAGCGCCGGGTTGCTCGGCGACAGGTTGCTCGCGCCGCTCGCCACGGTGGCAAAGGCACCGGCCGATGGCCGAGGGTGGAACCAGGCGTCGCCGACGAAATCCTGGGCGATCAGCGAGGAACCGCGGACCTTGCCGTCAGTGTCGCGCACCAGACTGCCATTGGCCTGATCCGGGAACGCAACCTGGGCCACGCCGGTGACCACCAGGGGATAAGCGACGCCGGTGATCAGGGTCATCAGGACCAGCAAACTCAGGGCCGGACGTATCATTGTGGACATTTCAAAATCCTCGAATTGTAGGAGCGAGCTTGCTCGCGAAAAGCCAGAGGGCGCTGCGCTCATACAGACAGAACGCGTTATCGTTAACTTCCATCGCGAGCAAGCTCGCTCCTACAGGGTGTGTGTTGGGTGCTTAAACCAGATGCAACGCCGTCAACAGCATGTCGATCGCCTTGATGCCCACGAACGGCACCAGAATCCCGCCCAGTCCGTAGATCAGTAAATTGCGTCGCAGCAACGCCGCCGCGCTCGCCGCTTGCACCCGAACGCCGCGCAATGCCAACGGAATCAGCACCACGATGATCAGGGCGTTGAACACGATGGCCGAGAGAATCGCGCTCTGCGGACTGCTCAGGTGCATGACGTTGAGCACGCCCAGTTGCGGATAGATCGAGGCGAACAGCGCCGGCAGGATCGCGAAGTATTTGGCCACGTCGTTGGCGATGGAAAACGTCGTCAGCGCGCCGCGAGTCACCAGCAATTCCTTGCCGATCTGCACTACGTCCAGCAGCTTGGTCGGGTCGCTGTCGAGGTCGACCATGTTGGCCGCTTCACGCGCCGCTTGCGTACCGTCGTTCATTGCCATGCCGACGTCTGCCTGGGCCAGGGCCGGGGCATCGTTGGCGCCGTCGCCGCACATCGCCACCAGACGTCCGTCGTTTTGCTCGTGACGGATGCGCGCCAGTTTTTTCTCCGGCGTAGCTTCGGCCAGCACGTCGTCCACGCCCGCTTCAGCAGCAATCGCCGCAGCGGTCAGCGGGTTGTCGCCGGTGACCATGACCGTGCGGATCCCCAGTTTGCGCAGCTCGGCGAAACGCTCGCGGATGCCGGGCTTGACCACGTCCTTGAGGTGGATCGCGCCGAGCAATTTGCTGTCGACGCAGACCAGCAACGGGGTGCCGCCGCTCTGGGCGATCTTGTCGATTTCACGGGACAACGGTGCGGCGAGATCGGCGCGAGTGAGGCCCACAAAGGCCAACAACGAATCCACCGCGCCTTTGCGATACACGCGCCCCTGATAGTCGACACCGGACAAACGTGTCTCTGCGCTGAACGGTACGGCGGTCAGCAACTCGGTGGACGGTTCGGGTTGTGGCTGGGTTCCACGCAGGTACTCGACGATGGACTTGCCTTCTGCCGTGTCATCAGCCAGCGAAGCAAACAACGCACCCTCGGCCAGTTCCCGGGCAGTGACGCCCGGCGCGGCATAGACCGCGGTGCAACGACGGTTACCGAAGGTGATGGTGCCGGTCTTGTCCAGCAACAGGACGTGCACGTCCCCCGCCGCTTCCACGGCGCGGCCGGATTTGGCGATCACGTTCAGGCGCACCAGGCGATCCATCCCGGCGATACCAATCGCTGACAACAGGCCGCCGATGGTGGTCGGAATCAGCGTGACCAACAACGCCACCAGGAACACCAGCGGCAGGTTGCCGTTGGCGAAGTGGGCGAACGGTTGCAGCGTCACCACCACCATCAGGAAGATCAGGGTCAGGCCGATCAGCAGGATGTCGAGCGCCACTTCGTTCGGGGTTTTCTGGCGCTTGGCGCCTTCAACCAGAGCGATCATGCGGTCCAGTGTCGACTCGCCAGGGTTGGCGGTGATCTTCACCAGCAGCCAGTCGGACACCAGCCGCGTGTTGCCGGTGACGGCCGAACGGTCGCCGCCGGATTCGCGGATCACCGGCGCCGATTCACCGGTAATCGCTGCTTCGTTGACCGCTGCGATACCTTCGATCACTTCGCCGTCACCGGGGATCATCTCCCCCGCTTCGACGCGCACCACATCACCTTTGCGCAGGCTGGTGGCCGGCACCACCTGGAAGGTGCTGTTGCTGGTTTTGCGACGGGCGCTCAAACCTTCGCTGCCAGCCTTGAGGCTGTCGGCGCGGGCCTTGCCGCGACCTTCGGCCAGGGCCTCGGCGAAGTTGGCGAACAGCACGGTGAACCACAGCCACACGGCGATTTGCGCGGCGACGAAGGTCGGCACCGCCGTGTCGGGAATGAAGCACAGCACGGTGGTCAGGATGGCAGTCAGTTCGACCACCAGCATCACCGGCGCACGTTGCAATTGCCGTGGATCGAGCTTGACGAAGGCTTGCACCAGCGCCGGGCGCCACAGGGCCGAGATCGCGGTTTTCGGTTGTTCCGGCGCCTTCACGGCGACCGGTTTAGTTACGGGCATATTCATCAAATAGTCCTCAGAAGCCCATGCTCAAGTGTTCAGCGATAGGACCCAGTGCCAGCGTCGGCAGGAAGGTCAGGCCGCCCACCAGCAAAATGGTCACGGTCAGCAAGGTCACGAACAGCGGGCCGTGGGTCGGGAAGCTGTTCTGCCCGATCGGCGCGGTTTTCTTCATCGCCAGGCTGCCGGCCAACGCCAGAACCGGGAGGATGTAGCCGAAGCGACCGATCAACATGCCCAGACCCAGCATCAGGTTGTGGAACGGGGTGTTGGCGCCGAAGCCACCGAACGCGGAACCGTTGTTCGCACTGGCCGAGGTGTAGGCGTAGAGCAACTGACTGAAACCGTGAGGGCCGGGGTTGCTCACCGAGGCCACCGGACCGGGCAGGCTGGCGGCAATGGCGCCGAGCACCAGCACACCGATCGGCATGACCATCAAGGTCACCACCAGCAATTGCACTTCCTTGGCTTGCAGTTTCTTGCCGAGGTATTCCGGGGTGCGGCCGATCATCAGGCCGGCGAGGAACACCGCGATCAGTACGTTGAGCAACATGCCGTAGAGCCCGGCGCCGACGCCGCCGAAGATCACTTCGCCTACCATCATGTTGACCATCGCGACCATGCCGCTCAGCGGGTTAAGGCTGTCGTGCATGCCGTTGACCGAACCGTTGGACGCTGCGGTGGTGGTCACCGACCACAGCACGGTGGCGGTGGTGCCGAAACGCGCTTCCTTGCCTTCCAGCGGCGCGGTCTGTTCGACGGCGACGTTGTTCAGCGCCGGGTTCGGTTGGTATTCAGCCCACAGCGAAGTCGCGCCACCGATCAGGAACAGCGCCAGCATGCAGGCGATGATCGCCCGGCTCTGACGCAGGTCTTTCACGTAGTGGCCGAAGGTGAACACCAGCGCAACGGGAATCAGAATGATCGAGGACATCTCGAACAGGTTGCTCCATGCCGTCGGGTTCTCGAACGGATGCGCCGAGTTGACACCGAAGAAGCCGCCGCCGTTGGTGCCCAGTTGCTTGATCGCAATCTGGCTGGCCGCCGGGCCGAGCGGGATCACTTGATCAACGCCCTGCATGGTCACCGCATTGACGTATTGCGCGAAGGTTTGCGGCACGCCTTGCCACACCAGGTACAGCGCCAGCAGCAGGCACAGCGGCAGCAGGCCGTAGAGGGTGGCGCGGGTCATGTCGACCCAGAAGTTGCCGAGCGACGCGGTGGATTTGCGGCCGATGCCACGGCACAGCGCGACCAAAACCGCCAGGCCGGTGGCGGCGCTGACGAAGTTCTGCACGGTGAGGCCGACCATCTGGCTCAGGTAGCTCAGCGATGCTTCACCGCTGTAGGACTGCCAGTTGGTGTTGGTCATGAAGCTGACGGCAGTGTTGAACGCTTGCGTCCACTCCTGGCCCGGGAGATTCTGCGGGTTGAGCGGCAAGTGATCCTGGAACAACAGGATCGCGAACAACAGCAGGAAGCCCGCGAGGTTGAACGCGAGCAAGGCCAGCGTGTATTTCTGCCAGCTCTGTTCGGCCTGCGGATCGACGCCGGCCACACGATAACAGCCACGCTCGACCGGGCCGAGGATCGGCGTCAGCCAGGTGCGCTGCCCTTCCATTACCTTGTAGTAGAAGCGCCCGAGAAACGGCGCCGGGACCAATACCACCGCGAAAAACGCGAGGATCAGCCAATAGTCATAACTGTGCATAGCCGCTCCTAGTTCCGGTCCGCGCGCAACAGCGCAACCAACAGATAAATGAACAGCCCCACTGCCAACAGCAGTGACACCCCGTCCAGAACGCTCATGGAAGTTCTCCGTGTTACGGCGTATTGCCGCGTGTGCAGCCATTGTCGGAAAGGAGCCTGTAAAGGAACGAGACCGAGGGTGCGCGCGCGGCATAAAGAAAGCGTAAAGAGTGGGTTTATGCGGGCGTTACAGCAGCATTTTGTCGACCTTTGTGGCGAGCGGGCTCGCTCCCACTGCGACTTTGCGCAAGAATGTCGGCTGTCGCTGCCCATTGCCGGAAAAACACCATGAATGTAATCACCACCGATTTGCCCGGTGTTCTGATCATCGAGCCGAAGGTGTTTGGTGATGAACGAGGCTTTTTTTACGAGAGTTTCAACGCGAGGGCTTTCAAGGAAGCCACGGGGCTGGACGCTGATTTCGTTCAGGACAATCATTCGCGCTCAAGCAAAGGGGTGTTGCGCGGTCTGCATTACCAACTGCAGAACACCCAGGGCAAACTGGTTCGTGTCACTGCCGGCGAAGTACTCGACGTTGCCGTGGACATTCGCCGCAGCTCAGCGCATTTCGGCCAATGGGTCGCTGTGCGACTGTCCGCCGAGAATCATCGCCAGCTCTGGATTCCTGAAGGTTTCGCCCATGGTTTCGTGGTGCTGAGTGAGTTCGCCGAATCGCTCTACAAGACCACCGACTATTACAACTCGGCTGCTGAACGCAGCATCCGCTGGGATGATCCGGACCTGGCCATCGACTGGCAACTGGACGAAGCACCGCAACTGTCTGCAAAAGACCAGGCAGCGGTGTTCTTCAAGGATGCTGAAGTTTTTTCCTGAGCCATGGCCGTATGCACCTGATCCGCAGGTGCACGATCCTCTTATTGCTCGACAATCCGCCAGATCGGACCAACACTTCCAGTGCAATGCTGCGCTCATGCCCGCAAGCTGTGCGCATTTGGTGTCAACGACTTACTGCAAAGGCTGGTCAACATGCGAATTCTCATCACCGGCGGTGCCGGTTTCATCGGCTCAGCCCTGATTCGAGAGTTGATTCGACACTCCAGTCACGAAGTGCTCAATCTGGACAAGCTGACCTACGCCGGCAATCTCGAATCGCTGACCAGCATTGCCAATGACACTCGCTATGAATTCGTTCAAGCCGACATCGTTGATCAGGCGGCGGTCAGTGCTGTGCTGAACCGTTTCGAGCCGCACGCCATCATGCATCTGGCTGCCGAATCCCACGTCGATCGATCCATCGACGGCCCCGCTGCTTTCATCCAGACCAACATCGTTGGCACCTATAGCTTGCTGGAAGCCACCCGCGCCTACTGGCAGACCCTAGACGAGCCGCAAAGAAGGGCTTTTCGCTTTCATCACATTTCCACCGACGAGGTTTATGGCGACCTGCAGGGTGTCGATGCGCTGTTTACCGAAACAACGCCCTATGCTCCCAGCTCGCCGTACTCCGCCAGCAAAGCCGCGTCCGATCATGTGGTCCGCGCCTGGCATCGCACTTATGGCCTGCCGGTCGTGTTGAGCAATTGTTCGAACAACTACGGCCCCTGCCAATTTCCTGAAAAACTGATTCCGCTTGTGATACTCAATGCGCTGGCGGGCAAGCCGTTGCCGGTCTATGGCAATGGCCTTCAGATCCGCGATTGGCTGTTTGTCGAAGATCACGCCCGAGCGCTGCTCAAAGTGCTGAACGCAGGCAAAGTCGCAGAGACCTACAACATCGGCGGGCATAACGAACAAAAGAATATCGATGTGGTGCGGGCCATTTGCACACTGCTGGAGGAGTTGGCCCCACAAAAACCTGAGGGTGTCGCGCGCTACGTCGACCTGATCACTTTCGTTGAGGACCGCCCTGGCCATGATTTGCGCTACGCAATCGATGCCAGCAAAATCGAACGTGAACTGGGCTGGGTGCCCGCAGAGTCATTCGAAACCGGCCTGCGTAAAACCATTCAGTGGTACCTGAAAAACCTGGAATGGTGCCGACGTGTACAGGATGGCAGCTATCAAGGTGAACGCCTGGGTGCCATCGATCCAAAGGAGTTACTCGCTTGATGAAAGGCATCGTTTTGGCGGGCGGCTCGGGCACGCGCCTGCATCCGATTACGCTCGGCGTGTCCAAACAACTGTTGCCGGTTTACGACAAACCGATGATCTACTATCCGATTTCAGTCCTGATGCTGGCCGGTATCAAAGAAATCCTGGTGATATCGACGCCTCAGGATCTGCGTCAATACCGCAACCTGCTGGGTGACGGCAGCCAGTTCGGGGTGAGTTTCAGCTACGCCGAACAGCCGTCGCCGGATGGTTTGGCACAGGCCTTTCTGATTGGCGAACAATTCATCGGCAGCGATTCAGTGTGCCTGATCCTCGGTGACAACATCTTCCACGGCTCCAATTTTGGCGGGCAATTGCAGGACGCAGCAAAACGCTCTCGCGGCGCCACTGTGTTCGGGTATTGGGTAAACGACCCCGAGCGCTACGGCGTGATTGATTTCGACGACAATGGCCGCGCTCTTTCCATCGAAGAAAAGCCCAAGGAACCCAAATCCAGCTACGCCGTTACCGGGCTGTATTTCTATGACAACGATGTGATCGACATCGCCAAGTCGGTCAAACCTTCGCCCCGCGCAGAGCTGGAAATCACCGACGTCAACAATGCCTACCTGCAACGTGGCGACCTGCATGTAGAGCGCTTCGGCCGTGGATTCGCCTGGCTCGACACCGGCACCCACGACAGCTTGCTCGAAGCTTCACAATATGTGCAGACCATCGAACATCGCCAGGGCCTGAAAATTGCCTGCCTTGAAGAAATCGCTTATCTCAATAAGTGGATCAATCGCGAACAGCTGCTTGAGCGCGCCCATTATTTCGGCAAGACCGGATATGGGCAGTACCTTGCCAAGTTGGCCGGGGAACAATGAAGCTGAATGAATCCGGCTTCTGAAATGGACGGAGCCGGACTACCCAGATGAAAACTCTCATTATCGGCCGTCGGGGCCAGGTCTCACGTGAGTTGCAACACCGGTTGGGCTCTCTCGGCGAGCTGATCGTGCTGGGTCGCGATCAGCTCGACATGGCACAACCCGATCAGATTCGTCGTCAGGTCCAATGCATCCTTCCCGATCTGATCATCAACGCAGCAGCCTATACCGCGGTCGACCTCGCAGAAAGCGAACCGCAAACAGCCTTCGCCATCAACGCCGTAGCGCCCGGCATCCTTGCTGAAGAGGCGCTGACGCTCGATATCCCGCTGATTCATTACTCGACCGATTATGTATTCGACGGGATGAAAACCGCTCCTTACGACGAGGACGACAGGCCAAACCCGCTAGGGGTCTACGGCAAGAGCAAGCTGGCCGGCGAGCAGGCAATCATCGAGGTGCAGGGCAAGCACCTCATCTTGCGCACCAGTTGGGTCTACTCGACCGAGGGCCGCAATTTCTTGCTGACCATGCAGCGGTTACTGCAAGAAAAAGCAGAACTGCGGGTGGTTGCCGATCAGATCGGTGCGCCCACGTGGGCCGGCACCGTAGCCCAGAGCACCCTGGCCTTGATTGAGCGCTGGCAGTCACACGCCCCGGCGAACTGGGGTGTTTATCACTTGACTGCTCAGGGCAGCACTTCCTGGTTTGGCTTTGCCCAGGCCATTGGCGAGGCGTTGCGGCAACAGGGAAAAACTTGCGCAACTCTGCTGCCGATTTCCTCTAGCGATTACCCGCTGCCTGCCGCCCGTCCACTCAATTCATGCCTGGATTGCAGTCGACTACAACGTGAATGGGGAGTCAGCCAGCCGGATTGGCAAACTGCCCTGCGCGAATGTCTCACCCAACAAGCCTGAGTCCATGAGACTTGCCCACGAAGGTGGCACCCAAGCCACTCCTGCCCCTGACTGGCGCACAAAAAGCCGGCATTTAGTGGCGAACATCCCCGATACGACAACTTTTTCTCCTTTACGACCGCTGTCATAACACTGGCACGCCCACTGCACTGCCCTCCCCGAGCTTTCCAAACCGTTCAGGGAGCAAACGCATGAACACACAACTCAAACCCACGCTGGGCACGCTGCACTTGTGGGGCATTGCGGTCGGGCTGGTGATTTCCGGAGAGTATTTCGGCTGGAGTTACGGCTGGGGTGTGGCCGGGACGTTGGGCTTTCTGGTGACGTCCTTCATGGTCGCCACCATGTACACCTGTTTCATCTTCAGTTTTACCGAACTGACCACCGCGATCCCCCACGCTGGCGGACCGTTTGCCTACAGCCGTCGTGCCTTTGGCGAGAAAGGTGGATTGATCGCCGGGCTGGCGACGCTGATCGAATTCGTCTTCGCCCCACCGGCCATTGCCCTGGCCATCGGCGCCTATCTCAACGTGCAGTTCCCCGCCCTCGATCCAAAGCACGCGGCGGTCGGTGCCTACATCGTATTCATGGGCCTGAACATCCTTGGCGTGAAGCTGGCGGCGACTTTCGAGTTGGTGGTCTGCGTGCTGGCAGTCGCTGAGTTGCTGGTGTTCATGGGCGTGGTCGCGCCCGCCTTCAGCTTCAGCAACTTCGCCCTCAATGGCTGGGCCGGTTCTGATGTATTCGGCGCACCGGCGATTGCCGGGATGTTCGCGGCGATCCCGTTCGCGATCTGGTTCTTCCTCGCCATCGAAGGCGCGGCCATGGCCGCCGAAGAAGCCAAGGACCCGAAACGCACGATTCCCAAGGCCTACATCAGCGGCATCCTGACCCTGGTGTTGCTGGCGATGGGCGTGATGTTCTTTGCCGGTGGCGTCGGCGACTGGCGCACTTTGTCGAACATCAACGATCCGCTGCCGCAGGCGATGAAAACCGTGGTGGGCGAAAGCTCGGGCTGGTTGCACATGTTGGTATGGATAGGTCTGTTCGGGCTGGTGGCGAGTTTCCACGGGATCATCCTCGGCTACTCGCGGCAGTTCTTCGCCCTCGCCCGCGCTGGCTACCTGCCGGCGTCACTGGCCAAATTGTCGCGCTTTCAAACGCCACACCGGGCGATCATCGCCGGCGGCGTGATCGGCATCGCGGCGATCTACAGCGACGGCCTGATCAATCTCGGCGGCATGACGCTGACGGCCGCGATGATCACCATGGCCGTGTTCGGCGCCATCGTGATGTACATCATGAGCATGCTCAGCCTGTTCAAGCTGCGTAAAACCGAACCGAATCTGGAGCGTACCTTCCGCGCGCCCTGCTACCCACTGGTGCCAATGATTGCCCTGGTGTTGGCGGTGGTGTGCCTGGTGGCCATGGCCTGGTTCAACACTTTGATCGGCTTGATTTTCCTCGCCTTCATGGCCGTGGGTTTCGTGTACTTCGTACTGACTGCGCAACTGCGTGCCGATGCCCCGGCGGATGCGATGTTGACCGGGCTTTAATCAATGACGGTGCCCCGTCATATCAGGCATAGAATGGAACCACTGCGAAAACAATTCGCTCAATAGTGGTATGCAGGATTGATTGGCGAAATCCGTCAATCGACCTGCTTTTAAGGAGAGCCCTATGCCCTGGTATGCCTGGTTGATTCTGATCGTTGCAATAGGCTCGATCGTTGGCGGGTTGATGATGCTGCGCGACACCGCCACCAAAGTTGAGCTGACCGAAGAACAGCGCGCTCGCGTGGCTGAACGCAACGCGCAAGCGGATGCCAAGGATGCGCAGGACCGCTAAAAACGGCTGAACCGCTTTTCGTAGGATCAAGGCTTGCCCGCGATGGCGATCTCAAGGACGCTGTCGCGGGCAAGCCTTGCGCCTGCAATTCCAATATGTGTGTAGATTATTTTTCCCAATCGGCCTTGGCGATGTGAAGACCATGCAGGCCTTTGTACGCTGCGCGCTCCGGCTGACTCCAGCCCTCCAGCAACGAATCCTCCAGACGATAGATTTCCACGCCCAGCGGACGGCATACGCTCAACGGGTCCTGAGCATCCGGCCCCCACATGGCCAGCGACAGGTCGCCGCCGGGGCAGGTCGACAGTGCGCACAGCAAATCGATCTCGGCAAAGAACTCCAGGTAATCGCCCTTCTGCGCCGGGCAGGCTTTCATGAAGTACATGTCGTCGTGGTTCAAGCCCGTGCACTGGAAAATATTCAGCACGTCATGCACATCGAATTCGGTGAGGCCGTGGGGCAATACGGCGCGAGTCAGGTTGGAATGGCAGTGATGATGGAAATCCTCACCAGTGAGCATTTTGTTCACATAGGGATCGCAACGCGTGCCGAGCAAATCGTGCAACCGGCCACCATGTTCATCGATCCCGTACCCGGCCAGGCTGTCATCGGTGATGGTCACCAGCGGCCGCAGAAAAGGCAGGTTCGACCACAACCGGTCATGGGTGCTGACATGCGCGCCCTGCAGCTGCCGGGTGCGTGAAGCCCACAGGCGTTCGCGAGGATCATGGGCATTCCAGACATTGAAGTCGCCCACTTGCGGGCCAACAGGCGTTGTAACCCGGAACACATGCCCGCCCGGAACATTCCAGGCGCGGCCGGTGCGAATCGGCACTTCGAAAGACTCGATCAACGTGCGCCCGTCCTTCGCGTCGCGCACCCGTTCATAGAAGGCCTTGTCCACCTGCAAGGCCGAGCCTTTGCTGACTTGATAGGCCGCCGGATAGTCTTTGTACATGGCAAGAATCCTCGATCAGTGATGGGAAGATGGGACGATCATTTGCAAAAGGAGATGTTCGGAATCGTCGAGATAGAGACTCATCGCATCCTCGGCGGCGCGTTTATCACCCTCGACCAGCAGCTCATGGATCTGTCGGTCGCGAATCAGCCAGGGCGCCTGGAAACTTGATTCATCGGGAGCCGCGCAGAACACCAGGCGCAATTGCGCGACAACATTGGTGAAGAACTCATCGAACAACGGACTGCGCAGCAACCCGACGACGTGTTGATGAAAGCCCAGACTATGGGTGCCGACGGCGCGCCAGTCTTCGCGCTCCCGGGCCAACTCGGTGGCCTCCAGCGCTTCGAGCATCCGGTCGGATTGGTAGTCGCGCAGCGGGCGGCTGTTGCTGATGGCTTGCAGTTCGAGCGTGCGGCGAACCCTGAACAGGTCCCGCACATCATCAAAACCCAAACGCCGCACCATCACGCCTTTGTTGCGCACATACCGGGTCAGGCCTTCCTGGCCGAGGCGATGCAGTGCCTCGCGGATGGTATTGCGCGAGGCGTTGTAGGCAGACACCAGATCGTTTTCCACCAGCGCCATGCCCGGCAGCAAGCGACCGCCGATGATGTCGGCGCGCAACTCCAATGTGATGTGATCGGCCAGTGACAGTCCGCTGTTCATACTCATTGCCTCAGGATTGTTCAACAATCTTCAGCTGATGAGTAATCACTATTCGTGCCAGTAGCTTGTGCGATTCATACTCGTTCGACGCATCTGCATGCTTTTTAGAAGTAGAAGTACAGTCACCATCCAATTTTCATTGGTTAATATGGGCGCATTGATGTGGAGATATCAGATGCGTTACTCGCAGGACCATAAAGCCCAGACTCACCAACGCATCATCAAGGAAGCCTCGGCGCGCTTTCGCCGTGACGGTATCGGCGCGACCGGCCTGCAACCTTTGATGAAAGCGCTGGGCTTGACTCACGGTGGCTTTTATTCGCACTTCAAGTCCAAGGACGAATTGGTGGAGAAGGCCCTGCAAGAGGCAGGCGAACAGGTCGATGGGTTATGTGCGCAACTCTTCGCCGAGAATAATCCCCTCGCAGCGTTCATCGACACTTACCTGTCGGAATGGCATCAGACTTCGCCCCATGAAGGCTGCCCGCTGCTGACCATTTCTTCTGAGCTGGGGCTCCGTGGTCAGCCGAGCCCGACCAGCGACGTGGTACTCAAGGCCCGACTCGATCAGATCGAGAGCACCCTGGAAGGCGAGAACGCCGCCGACCGCAGCATCGTCATCATGTCTGCACTGGTCGGCGCGTTGCTGTTATCGCGCAGCGTTGCCGACGCCGAGTTTGCCCAACGCATACTCGACGTCACCCGCGAACACCTGAAGAACTCCCAGGATTAACCCTGCCAGCGTTTGAACAACACGCTGGCATTAACCCCGCCAAACCCGAAGCCGTTGGACAACGCATATTCGATCGCCATCGGCCTGGCCTGACCATGGACGATGTCCACGCCTTCGGTGGCCGGATCCGGATTATCGAAATTGAGCGTTGCCGGTACGACCTGATCACGGATCGCCAGCAGGGTGAAGATCGCTTCGATCCCGCCGGCCGCGCCGAGCAAATGCCCGGTGGCAGATTTGGTCGACGTCACCGCGATACCCTTTTGCACACCAAACAACGCCTTGATCGCCGCCAACTCCCCGAGATCGCCAACCGGCGTCGAGGTTGCGTGGGCATTCAAATGCTGCACCTGCTCCGGCGCAACACCGGCCTGCGCCAAGGCCAGCGACATCGCGCGGCGAGCGCCACTGCCGTCCTCGGGACCTGCCGTCAGGTGGTAAGCATCGGCGCTCGTGCCATAACCGACCAGCTCCGCCAGAGGTTGAGCGCCCCGGGCCAAGGCATGTTCCAGGGATTCAATCACCAACAGACCAGCCCCTTCACCCATGACAAAGCCGTCACGACCACTGTCGAACGGGCGTGAAGCGCGTTCCGGGGTGTCGTTATAGCCACTGGACAAGGCGCGAGCCGCAGCAAACCCGGCGAGGCTGACCCGATCGATCGCGGCTTCGGCGCCACCACAGACGGCGATGTCGGCCTCGCCGGAGCGAATCAATCGCGCCGCATCGCCAATGGCCTGAACCCCAGCGGCGCACGCCGTTACCGGCGCACCCAGCGGACCTTTGAAGCCGTGCTGAATCGACACATGTCCCGCCGCCAGGTTGACCAGAAACGACGGGATGGTGAATGGCGACAAACGCCGTGGACCACGGCTGTCCGTGGTGCGCACCGCATCGGCAATCGCGCCGAAACCGCCCACGCCCGAACCGATGATGGTGGCCGTGCGCTCCTGGGCCTCAGCGCTTTGCGCCTTCCATCCCGCCTGCTCCAATGCCTGACGTGCCGCTTCCATCGCAAACAGGATGAAACGGTCCATCTTCTTCTGTTCTTTTGGTGGCGTCGCCAGATCCGGGTCGAACCCGGCCTCAGCATCATCCGCCGCGCTCGGCACTGCACCACCGACCTTGGCCGGTAAATCGGCCACCACAGCCTCGGGCAAATTGCGCAGCCCGGAGCGCCCGGCGAGCAGGCGCTCCCAGACCACTTCGACGCCGCTACCCAACGGCGAAACCAGGCCCATACCCGTAACAACCACTCGACGATTAGTCATACCGCAAACACCTCATGCCGACATCTCGCGCTTCATTTGTAACGCGCGGCGGCTTTGCTTTTGGAAAGGTTCGGCGCCATTACGTGGCGTGCCGCAACGAAGGCATCCCAGTCGGCGGCATCCGGCAGCGACGGAATGGTGACCAACTCGCCCTGGTCCAGCCCCGACAGTGCTGCGTCAACCATCTCACCGGCTTCCATGACCATCTCTGCCGGAATCTGCGAAGCATCGATACCGGAGCGTTCCCAGATTTCGGTACGTGTTACGCCTGGCAACACAGCCTGGACCTTGACCCCGGTGCCATCAAGCTCGGCGTTCAACGACTGGGTCAGGCTCAGCACATAGGCCTTGCTGGCACTGTACGTCGCGTTGAAACGCTCGGGAAACAGCGCCACCACGGAGGCAATGTTGATGATCGTACCCCGGCCCGCCTTGGAAAAACTGGCTGCCGCCGCTGAAGCCAGGCGGGTGACCGTTGTAACGTTCAACTGAATCATTCGCTCCAGCAGATCGGTATCGGCATTGCCCAACAAACCATCCGCAGCCACACCGGCGTTGTTCAGCAGCAGGCTGATACTCGAATCGCTACGCAACCGTTGCTCAAGTTTCAGCACATCATCCATTTGCGTCAGATCGGCCTTGAGCACTTCAACCTGAACGCCGTACTCGGCGCGCAACTTGCCGGCCGCCTCGTCCAGTCGCTGCTGATCACGCGCCACCAGCAACAGATCAAAACCACGCGCCGCCAGGCGTTTCGCATAAACCGCGCCAATGCCGGAAGAAGCACCGGTGACGAGGGCCGTACCTTGGGACTGGACAGAATTCATGACTGTGCTCCTGAGAGATGCTTGAAGGGAAAGCCAAGCGCCTCGTTCTCAAGGCGTCTTGACGGCAAACTCATTTATTATAGACATAATCTAACCTGCATATGATAGCCATAATTTTCACGACACCGACAGAAGGCGTTAACTGTTTGCGTTCGCCGGAATGCAAAAAGGCCGGTCAATGACCGGCCCCTTGGCGTTGAATATTGAGCTTAGTTCACTTCCAGCTTCTCGCGATTGCGATCCAGGATCGCCTTGCCGATGCCCTTCACTTCCAGCAATTCGTCCACCGATGAGAACGGCCCGTTAGTTTCACGATATGCAACAATCGCATTGGCTTTGGCCGCACCGATACCGGCCAACTCGCGCTGCAATGTTGATGCATCGGCCGCATTGAGATCGATCTTGGCGGATTGTGATTGGGAAGAAACCTCCATCACCATCGGAGTACCGCTGGCCTCCGACTTCACAGCCGGCGCCGCAACAGCCGCAATGGAAGCGCTGGTGAGCAGGGCAAAAACCAGGGAATAGAAATAGCCAGTACGCATAAATGAAGCTCCATGACATCGTTTGAGGAAGCAGCTTTTCCGAAGCTGCCTCTGAAACTTAGGCGATGTCAGGAGCCTGTCAAAAATGTGTCCGTTACAGGATGTGAAACAATCAAGGTTCGAGGCGTCGCTGCTGATAGATCCAGTCCACGATCTCACCATCCGGGGTGTAGCCACTGACGGTGTCTCGCAAAAGCTGGCGCACCTGCGAATAATCATCGTGTTCTACAGCCAACAACAACTCGGTCAGTCTTACCTTCAGCACGTCCCAACTCAGATAATCTTCATTGGCGGTCATGATCATCGGGTGTTGTGTTGTCGCCACGTTGTCGCCGATCAATAGCTCTTCGTAAAGCTTTTCGCCTGGGCGCAGCCCTGTGAACTGAATGGAAATATCGCCATGCTGGTTCTTTTCCGATCGAACGCTCAACCCGGAAAGATGAATCATTTTCTCCGCGAGTTCGACGATTTTGACCGGTTCCCCCATATCCAGCACAAACACGTCGCCGCCCTGCCCCATTGATCCAGCCTGGATCACCAACTGCGCAGCTTCTGGAATGGTCATGAAATAACGGGTGATTTTCGGGTGAGTGACCGTCAACGGTCCACCCGACTTGATCTGTTTGTGAAACAAGGGAATGACCGAACCGGAGGATCCGAGCACATTGCCAAATCGCACCATGGTAAACCGGGTTTTGTTGACTCGGGACACGTTGGTTTTATCACCAAACATCACCGGCGCCACTTCCCGGCTCAATGCCTGCAATGTAAGTTCGGCCAAGCGCTTGGTACTACCCATTACATTCGTAGGTCGAACAGCCTTGTCCGTGGAAATCAGCACAAAATTCGACACACCGGTCTGAAGGGCCGCTTGCGCAGTATTCAGCGTGCCAATCACATTGTTGAGCACGCCTTCCGCGATGTTGTGTTCGACCATCGGCACGTGCTTGTACGCTGCCGCGTGATACACCGTATCCACATGCCAGGTTTTCATCACATCCAGAAGTTTGTCCTGATTGCGCACGGAGCCCAAAATAGGCAACAGGCGCACCGATAACGACTCTCGAGCGATTCGCTGTTCCAGCTCCGACAGAATGCTGTAGAGATTGAACTCGCTGTGTTCGAACAAAATAAGGGTCGTCGGATGGAGTGACAGGATCTGGCGACAAAGTTCCGAACCAATGGATCCGCCCGCGCCAGTGACCAGAACTGATTGGTTCTTGATGCAATGTTCGAGCAAATCGCCTTGCGCCGGCACTGCATCGCGGCCTAGCAAGTCGGCAATGTCCACTTCCTGAATATCGTCGACCTTTACCCGCCCACTGGCCAAGTCCATGAAACCGGGAACGCTGCGCACATGCAGCGGAAAAGCCTCAAGGAAATTGAGTATCTCGCGACGCCGACCTCGGGTAGCAGAAGGCACTGCCAACAGGATTTCCTGCGCGCCTGTTTCGTCAATCATCTGCTGTATGTGTTTCGGGGTGTAGACCTGCAGCCCCGAAATAACCCGGTGGGCGATACTGCGATCATCATCGATGAATGCAACAGGACGCATCACGCGGCCCATCCGCAAAGCTACCGCCAACTGATTGCCAGCAGCCCCGGCCCCGTAAATGGCCACTTTGGGCAAACCGTCGTCCCGATTCGTGAAAGGTACGTGTTGAGCCGCTGAAAACCAGTCACCCAGGAAGTATTGACGCATTCCCAAGCGCAGCCCGCCGATCAACACCAAGCTCAGCCACCAATAGTTGAAAATGATCGAACGAGGGACCACGGTTTCGTGATTGCTATACCAATAAACCACGACTGCGAGTAACAGTGACGACAAGCTGACAGCCTTGATGATGGCAATCAGCGCATCGTTACCGAAATAACGCATGACCGCGCGATACATCCCGAAACGAATAAACATGGGAATTGCAACGATCGGAGCACTGATAAAAAGCCAACGATGCCCTTCCAACGGATTGATCAGATCATCGATGCCAAGGCGCACGACAAATGCCATCCATAGTGCAAGCCAGACCAGCAGCACATCGCAGGTGACCTGAATCAGCCGTTTTCTCCTGCGCGACAGCCCTAGCAAGAATGCCCGTGCTTTTTCCATAACTCCCTCGTAAACCTGGGCCGCGCTTGAACCGATAGCGACCTGTTGATCATGGATTTCAGGATCAAACGGCTCGCTATTGGAGATCGGCCTCTATTCAAATTAAGCCTGCCGCCAGCTTCATCCTAAAACGGCTCTGCTCTAAATACGCTTTCGCTTCATACAGGCTTTCGATTCTCGATAAGCTTTGCAAGACGAAAGCGTAATCAAAAATTCAACCAGCTGACGCTTCCAACATGACGTCGCGCAACACGTTGCACGTCTTGTCAATTTCTGCCGGCGTCAGCGTCGGATGCACCATGAACATCAAACTTGTCTCACCCAATGCCTTGGCAACCGGCAGGCGTTCCACAGGTCGCCATGGCGTGTTGTCGAACGCCTTTTCCAAATAGACCTCGGAACACGAACCCGAGAAACACGGAACGCCCCGCGCAACGATCTCATTGAGAATTCGGTCCCGAGTCCAATCGGCCTTCAATGCCTCGGGCTCGACGAACACATAACACTTGTAAGCCGCATGCAAGCAATCCTGCGGGATGGCAGGCACTCGCAGTCCTTTCATCTGATCAGCGGCAGCCCAGATTCTTCCTGCATTGGCCAATCGCACTTCCTGCCATTGAGACATGCGACGCAACTGAATACGCCCCAGCACTCCTTGCACTTCCAGCATCCGCCAGTTAGTACCGAAACTTTCGTGCACCCAACGAAAACCGGGAGCGTGCTCACGCTCGTAAACAGCTTCCCAGCTTTTGCCATGGTCCTTGTAGGACCACATATCCGACCACAAATCACGATCGTTGGTCGTGACCATTCCACCTTCACCGCCGGTGGTCATGATCTTGTCCTGGCAGAACGACCACGCTCCGACATGACCAATAGAACCCAGCGCGCGCCCTTTGTACTTCGCGCCATGCGCCTGGGCGCAATCTTCGATCACCTTGAGGTCGTGCTTCTCGGCCAGAGCCATGATCGGATCCATGTCACAAGGCCAACCTGCCAGATGGACACAGACAATCGCCCGGGTGCGAGGTGTCAGTACCGCGGCAATGGTCTGCGCGGTGATATTTTGTGAGTCAGCGTCTACATCGGCAAAAACGGGTGTTGCACCTGCATTGACAATGCTCGATACCGAGGCAAGGAAGGTTCTGGAGGTGACAATGACTTCATCCCCTGCACCGATCCCCAATGCCTGAAACGCGAGATCCAGAGCGACAGTGCCATTCGCCAGAGCGATGGCATACTTGGTTTCGCTCCAGGCAGCGAACTCCTTCTCGAACTCACGGCACTCCTGCCCGGTCCAGTAATTGACTTTATTGGAAAGAATGACGTCACGTACTGCATTGGCTTCTTCTTCGGAAAAAGAAGGCCAAGGAGAAAAAGGAGAGTTCAACACAGCCCACACCCATTAGTTTCAAGATGAAGAATCAAAAAAATCAATCAATTACATCCGTTTCGGCATCACTTTCAGCGTAGCCAATTTCTGCTCAAACAGCTGGAAGTATCCTGGCAGGAACGCCTGCAACCACCACACTATCCGTCACATCACTGACCACTGCTGCACCAGCACCGACAATGACGTCACGCCCAACCTTGATCAACTGTTTTACACAGGCACCGATTCCAATCCAGCTGCGCTCACCGACGTTGACAGCACCGGCCAATCTAGCGCCAGGACTGATATGGACAGAGTCGCCCAGCACACAATCGTGATCGACACTGCAACCGGTATTGAGGATTGCGCCGAGGCCGATTTTCGCGTCTGCATTGACCACTGCGCCAGCAAAAACAACAGACCCTGGGCCAATGCTAGCGTATTGGCTGACAACTGCCGCAGGATGAATCAATGACACAACCGGTGCCGCAGCGTCGATCAAATCGACGAGCTTCTGATGTCGCACCGCATTGTTGCCAATTGCGACAATGACACCCTGGTAATCCTGGAGTCGAGTGTACAACGCCGCCGAATCACCCACTACGCGCCAAGCGCCATTGCGCTCGATATCGGGCCAGGCATCATCGTAAAAATCCACGAGGTCCCAGCCGCAGCATTGCGCAGTATCAGCTACGACCTTCCCATGTCCGCTCGCCCCGAGAACCGCCAGTTTTTTCATTGTTTATTACCAGTGAACTTGGACATGGTGGCTTCACCACTCGCACTGATGCCCTCTTTGAAAACAACCTTCTTTACAGTCATGAAAAGAATCTTGAAATCGAGCTTCAAGGATTGGTTATCGACATACCAGACATCCAACTTGAATTTTTCTTCCCAACTCAACGCGTTACGTCCATTGACCTGTGCCCATCCGGTCACACCTGGACGGGCTTCATGCCGGCGCATCTGCTCGGAGCTATAGAGCGGCAGATATTCCATGAGCAACGGTCGAGGTCCCACCAGGCTCATCTCTCCTTTAAAGACATTCCACAACTCAGGCAGTTCATCCAGGCTGCTGGAACGAAGAAAGCTGCCAAACGGGGTCATTCGCTCAGAGTCGGCCAAGGGATTACCCTTGCTATCGACCGCATCGCGCATTGTCCTGAACTTCACCATTTCGAATGGTTTTCCATCGCGCCCGGGACGAACCTGCCTGAACAGAACCGGTGAGCCCAGTTTTTTGCGAATATTCCACGCAACGACGGCCATCACTGGAGACAGGAGAATGAGTGCGGCCAATGAAGCAATGATATCGATGAATCGTTTGAACATTTGTTGACCCGACGTTGGATGGAGGAGCATGTGCGATCAAGGGTGCTCACGCGATGACAGATAATTTTCCCGTTGAGCGATCCGAACACGACCTGTCGATACAGGCATGACAAATCACCACTTACAGCCACCGATAGCGGCAAATAAGTAGCCATATGCACCTGAAGCCTGGAGGCATACATTATGACCGAATACTCATTGCGTCAGTAGGTGTCACGACAGGCCGATAGAAATCGACGTGTCAAATCTCAAATTCGACACTACCGGTAGAAGCAGGGTTCTAACCAACTGATGGCTCGTTATACCATTTCCGGCACCATCGTTTCAGACAGATGAGCTAGATGCAGACAGCAAAACGCGAAAAATTATGACAACCATATTTTCACCCGCCAAGCAACGGACAGTGCTGCAAACTCTTTTACCTTGACTGAAAACAAGTCCCCCCTCCCCATTTGGCACTTGTCGGCGCGCGGACCAACCGAAGTCTCTGACGTTTTGCGTAACAACTGCTGAATCATCGGTTTCTCCTAAGCACAACTGGCACCGCCGTGCCATCTGCATAAGCATGTCCTCCGTTGGTCGCCAAGGTTGCGGTCTGCAAGAGCTCCGTCGACTTCTGCTACTTGCCAGAACCGCTCCATACAGTATCATTCCACACCCTCCAGCCTGTGCTGCGTTACTGCATGCAACCCTGTGCGCCTCCACGGCCTGGAAGCCCTGCCTTGCGTGCCGCTGGCCTGTAGATAGATGGAAGCTTTGCAAGGAACTGCTTCCAATGACCCATCAACCACAACAAAATTTGCGATCCAGACCATTTCCGGATGGAAACCGGAGCGTTGAGAACATTACGTATTCGGCATAGGGAGATGGAATTGAATAGCTGGTTGAAAAAATCCCTTGCGCTGTACTCGGCCAATGGCCTGAATTTTCTCTTAAATATTTTGATTATTCCGATTGTTGTTCACTACATCGGTTTCCAAGGCTATGGGTTTTATTCCGTCTATATCATTCTCTCCAGTACTCTGCTGTTCCTCGATTCGGCATTATCGAAATCGGCGGTAAGCGCCATTTATTCGGCGAAAGAAGAGCAGAGCGCACAGCTCGTCAATTCCTTCCGCACGGCTTACATCATCGCAGGCATATCGTTGCTGTTGGCAACCCCATTGATTGCACAGGGCGTATCTGTCGTATTCCCCCTGCGCACTGCTCAATTGAACTTGGCGTACTGGATCGGTGCCGCAGCGGCGGTCGAATACGTTCTGGCGTTACCGGGCCAGTATTTTCAGATGTTGAATGTGTTGCGTGCACGCCACTTTATCTATGCGCAATATCAACTGTGCATTCAACTAAGTCGCTTCTTCGCTGTGGCGGTTGTTGCCACTACAACACAACAGATCGAATGGGTTCTTGTTGCCGTCGTCCTCAGGAAGATTCCTGACTATCTGATTCTGTGGTTGTTCTGGCGCAAACAGGAAATGGAGCCCCTCGCACCGATGGCGTGGTCATTGGTGACCACTCTCTACCGGCAAGCGGCACCGATCGTTGGCGTCGCACTGCTGCTGGTACTCGCGACCGAGTTCATATCCATCTATGTGAGCCACGTGTATGGGGCCGAAACCCTGGGCAAGTACAGGTCTGTCTACGACGTGCTGAACAAGATCTGGTTCATTGCGACGCTCTACCCGGTTCTGGTTTATCCAAAAATATGCCAGTGGCTGGCTGATCCGCAAAGAAAGGTCTGGCTGCAAGGCATGATGCCTTACCTGAATCTGGGCAGTGCACTGACCTACGGTGCGCTCACGCTTGCCGGTCTCGCCATCTACCCCGTGCTAACCCTGTGGTTCCCGGCACTGCAAGATGCAGCTCCGTATGCTGCCGGGTTGCTTGCCGGTATCTGCATGTCCGGCCATGTACGCCTTGGGTACGAATTTTTGCAAGCACAGAAAGATGCAGGCGCCGCACTTCTGATTAATTTATCCTCTCTTGTTGCTGGCGCTGTCACCCTGCTCATCTTCCAGGGCGAAGCAACTAGAGAAATCGGGTGGGCATGGTTCATTTCTCAATTACTGGCTGTCGTAATTGTCGACGTCCGTAACGGTATACTCCTGTCTTCCTCACTCCGACACTCAGTAATCGGGCTATTGCCTTGGTTCGGCGTAGGCATCGGGGTTTTCCTGACAACTTTAACTCACAGCATGAAAGGTGCAGCTGTCCCCCTGCTCCTGCTTGCTGTTTTCATGAGCAGCCTCGCCTTTCTGGCGAAGCGTTTGCAAGACCTAAGGCAGGTATAATGCATAAGGCAAATTACGTCTCGATCGGCGCCGCCCTGGTTGTTTTTGCATCCGTGACCACCGCGTTGCGTTTCGGACATCTGCCACTGGGCATTGGCGAACTCGCAGGCATTGTGTTGATCCTGTGGTCCTTGCGCTACAAGCATGCTCTGCGCTATCTGACACATCCCGTGATGCTCTTCTGGATAGGCTTCATCGGGATTACGGGTGTGGCGATGCTGCTTAGCCCGGTAAAGGGCGCCAGCTCTGCTCACACGGCGGCCGCATATCTGTACACGGCATGCTTCTCTCTGATGGCGCTGGCCTGCATCGAGCAGGCATCACAGCAGGAATTCAATAACTTCATCAGAGCGTTGGGGGTGATTCCAGTCGTACTGCTGGCCGTGCCGTTTATCTGCTTCCTGACTGATTTTTACGAACTGGCGCAATTGCTGGGGATCAATACGGACTTCCCTTCCCGGCTGTCCGCCTGGTCCACGAACCCCAACCAACTCGCACTGTTCCTGCTGCCGATTCCGATCTGGTTGATGGCGGTTTACCGCGATGCAAACTGGCAAGGCTCACGCTGGCTGCGCAACTTCCTGCTGCTCTGGGTTTTTTTCTTCCTGGGCATATGCGTTCGCAGCGACGCGCTGTTGCTCGCCTGGTGCGTCGGCCTGCCATTGCTGACAATCGTGGCGGCACTCTGGACCAAACAAACCAACTGGAAGTTGTTCACGACCATGCTGATTGCCTTCATCCTGGCATTTGGCACATTCAAGCTGATGATCGATGGACCGGGCCGCGAAATACTCATCAAGTACGAGGAAAAGCTTGTCAACTCCGTTTCTTCGGTATTTAGCGATGGCAAGACCGACGCGCCACGTGCCCCAAGAGCGTTCGCGCCCACCAGGTCAGACTCCTTGATGGGTGTCGGCCTGGACGAAAACAAAGGCGGAGTGCGTAAAACCCTGTGGATCCACGCCATCGATGCATGGCTGGAGTCGCCGGTCATCGGTCACGGCCCAGGTGCATTCTCCTATCTTGATGATCCGGAGCATAAGCAGGAAGCCCACAATCTCGGATTCGACATGCTGACTCAGGCCGGCGTCGTAGGTGTGCTAATGCTTGGCGCTTTGTATCTGTGGCTTCTCGTCACTGCCTATCGAGCCCGAGACCCTTACTCGCTGGCAGTGCTGATCGTGTTGATGATCTTCTCCGGAGCCCACTTCATGCTCCGCCAGCCCGTATTCAGTCTCTACATGATCATCTGTGCGCTAGCGGTCAAGAATGGCAGTTTCACTGCCGTCCGCGAAAAGCCTCAACCCATCTGATTACAACGGAATTGTTCCATGTGTGGTATCGCTGGGTTCTGGCACCCTAATAGCCAAGACAGGTATGACGGGCCAAAGGCCCTCACCCGAATGACCGACGCCATAGTGCGCCGTGGTCCCGATGATGCTGGCGCCTGGGACAATGGCGCCGGCCTGTTCCTGGGTCATCGCCGACTCGCGATCGTCGACCTGAGTTCGGCCGGGCACCAGCCAATGGCCTCGCCGACAGGCCGTTATGTCATCGTGTTCAACGGTGAAATCTACAACTTCCAGTCACTGCGCAAGTCGCTCGATTCGGCACTCCAGGGACCGTTGCCGTGGCGCGGTCATTCTGATACCGAAGTGATGCTGGCGGCATTCGAACACTGGGGCATCGAAGAAACCCTGCGCCGGATGGTCGGTATGTTCGCGATCGCGGTATGGGATCGCAGCCGCGAAACCCTCACGCTCGCACGCGACCGGATTGGAGAAAAACCTCTCTATTACGGCCTGAAGAATGGCGCATTGCTCTTTGCGTCGGAGTTGCAGGCGCTCAGTGCACACCCAGCTTTTGATGCGCAGGTTTCCCGGGACAGCCTGGCCCTGCTCCTGAAGTTTGCATATATCCCTTCGCCACACTCTATTTACGAGGGTATTCACAAGCTGCCACCCGGCACGTGGATCGAACTCGACCAAGCCGCGCTTGCGAGTGGCGTGTTCGGCCCTCCAAAGGCCTATTGGGAAATGCCCGTCGCGCAGCCTTCGAGCAGCGAGACACTTTCCGACAACGACGCCATCGACCAACTCGACGCACTGATGCGCACAACCATCAGCGAGCAAATGATGGCTGATGTTCCGCTCGGTGCTTTCCTGTCCGGTGGTATCGACTCAAGCCTGATTGTCGGCTTGATGCAGTCTCTATCGCCCCAACAGGTCAAAACCTACACCATTGGTTTCGACAACCCCGGGTACAATGAAGCCGAGCACGCAAAAGCCGTCGCCCGTCATCTTGGTACTGACCATACCGAGCTCTATGTATCAGGTGCCGACGCCCTTGGCGTCGTACCCAAACTAGCCGACATCTACAGTGAGCCGTTCGCCGACTCATCCCAGATACCGACTTATCTCGTTTCTCAACTGGCTCGCAGCCAGGTGACTGTGAGTCTGTCCGGCGACGCAGGCGATGAACTGTTCGGTGGGTACAACCGCTATCAATTTCTGCCCAGCGTATGGCGCAAACTGAGTCGCGTGCCCGGCCCGGCACGCAGGTTGGCTGCTCGAATGATCGAGTCCGCCTCGCCGGATCGCTGGGACTCCATTATCAATGGATTGAGCCCCATTACCCCGGCAGGTTTACGCGTCCGGCTACCAGGAGAGAAACTCCACAAACTGGCCAGCGTGATGCGCCATGACTCCGCCGGACAGATGTACGATCGCGTCGTGTCTCAGTGGCCAAATGCAACCGACGTGGTCATTGGCGCACAATCCCAATCCAGCCTGATGTCCGTCGGAGACAGCGATTTTGCCTCCTGGATGATGCGCCAGGATGCCATGACCTATCTGCCCGACGATATTCTGGCGAAGGTAGATCGCGCAGCAATGGCAGTCAGCCTGGAAACCCGTGTGCCCTTCCTGGACCATCGGATCGTCGAATTTGCCTCCGGGTTGCCGATGTCGCTGAAAATCCGCAACGGCAGCACCAAATGGATACTTCGCCAGCTACTCTATCGCTACGTTCCACGCGAACTTATCGAGCGCCCAAAAATGGGCTTCGGCATCCCGTTACACGACTGGCTACGCGGCCCATTGCGCGACTGGGCAGAATCTCTGTTGGACCCACAACGTCTGGCACGCGAAGGCTATTTCGTACCGGGTCCGATCCGGGCCGTATGGGAAAGACACCTTCGAGGCCAGGGCAACTACCAGCACCAGCTATGGCCGGTACTGATGTTCCAGGCATGGCTCGATCGACAACGAGCCATCTGAATAAAAGATTTCATTATTAGAGGAAAATCCATGTATCTAAGAAAGATATCAGTGGTCGGGCTGGGCTATGTCGGCCTGCCCGTGGCTGTAGCTTTTGGCAAACACTCGGCCGTAATCGGCTTCGACATCAACGAAAGTCGCCTGCAAGAGTTGCGTGCGGGGCAAGACCGTACCAATGAAATCACCAGCGCCGAGTTGGCACAGACGCAAATCGAGTTCACCAGCAAGACAGACGTCCTTGCAAAGGCGGACTTTCATATCGTGGCCGTTCCGACCCCGATCGACGACGCTCACCAACCCGACCTGACACCAGTGGTCAAAGCCTCTGAAACTGTCGGCAAAGCGCTCAAAAGCGGCGATATTGTTGTCTATGAATCGACTGTTTACCCCGGCGTAACCGAGGACATCTGCGTCCCTATCCTTGAACGCGTGTCGGGCCTGAAATGCGGGACTGACTTCACCGTGGGCTACAGCCCCGAGCGTATCAATCCGGGCGACAAGGAGCACACCTTCACCAAGATCATGAAGGTCGTATCCGGACAAGATGCCGCCACCCTTGAAATCGTCGCTGACGTATACAGCTCAGTAGTGACGGCCGGTGTTTACAAAGCTGCGTCCATCAAAGTGGCTGAAGCCGCGAAGGTGATCGAAAATACCCAGCGCGACCTGAACATCGCACTGATGAATGAACTGGCACTGATCTTCGACCGCATGGGCATCGACACCCTCGACGTCCTGGAAGCAGCAGGCACCAAATGGAACTTCCTGAAGTTCAAGCCAGGACTGGTAGGCGGACACTGCATCGGTGTTGACCCTTATTACCTGACGCACAAGGCCGAAAAGCTCGGTTATATTCCTCAGGTCATTCTGGCCGGCCGTCGCATCAATGACAGCATGGGTGCCTATATAGCCCAGCAGACGATCAAGCAAATGATCCATGCAGGCCATCCTATCGCTGGATCGGTCGTCACGGTCCTTGGCCTGACTTTCAAGGAAAACTGCCCTGACCTGCGCAACTCTCGCGTTATCGATATCATCCGAGAGCTCGAGGATTTCGGCGTCAAGGTTCAGGTCTTCGACCCAGAAGCAGAGCCGGCGGAAGCCCTGCACGAGTATGGCGTATCTTTGCGCAAGCTCGACGAACTCCAGCCTGCGGCGGCAGTCGTGGTTGCCGTTGCGCACGATACCTACGCACGCTGGTCAAGCAACGAATACTTGAAGCTTATGCACAACGCCCCTGTCGTTATCGACGTGAAAGGTGTTTGCAATGGCCCGGCCCTGGAAAGTGCTGGAGCGCGCTTCTGGCGCCTCTGATGGAGACAGGCATGAATACCTACGAAACTCTGCGTCAAGAACTGACGGCTACCCCGCGCACCTGGCTCATCACCGGCGTGGCGGGCTTCATCGGTTCGAACCTGCTCGAAACACTGCTCAAACTGAATCAGCGCGTGGTTGGCCTGGACAATTTTGAAACCGGTCACCAGCGCAATCTGGACCTGGTTCAGGAGGCCGTCGGCAACACCGCATGGGCACAATTCAAGTTTGTCCAGGGTGATATTCGCAAGCTCGAAGACTGCCAGCTTGCGCTGGCAGAAGGTGTCGACTACGTACTCCACCAAGCGGCTCTGGGCAGTGTGCCTCGCTCGCTAGAGGACCCGATTCGTACCAACACCACGAACATCGACGGCTTCCTGAACATGCTGGTCGCCAGCCGCGATGCCGGCGTCAAGCGCTTCGTTTATGCCGCCTCCAGCTCCACGTATGGCGACCACCCTGGCCTGCCAAAGGTAGAGGACCGAATCGGTCGACCATTGTCGCCATACGCCGTCACCAAGTATGTCAACGAGCTGTACGCTGACGTGTTTGCTCGTTGCTATGGCCTGCAAACGATAGGGCTACGGTACTTCAACGTATTCGGCCCACGCCAGGATCCTGATGGCGCGTATGCAGCCGTCATTCCAAAGTGGTTTGGTGCCCTGTTGCGCGACGAAGCGATTCATATCAACGGTGACGGTGAAACCAGCCGCGACTTCTGCTTCGTAGCCAATGCCGTTCAGGCAAATCTGCTGGCAGCCACGACACAAGAAACCGAAGCGGTGAACCAGGTGTTCAACGTGGCCGTGGGCGACCGCACCACTCTTAACGAACTGTTCTCCAATATCCGTGATCTTGCCTGCGCCACCAGACCCGAGCTCAAGGATGTAAGCCCTGTGTACCGTGATTTCAGAGCCGCCGATGTGCGTCACTCTCAAGCAGACATCAGCAAGGCACAAACATTGCTCGGTTATGCTCCGACGCACCGTATCGCAGCCGGACTACAAGACTCTGCAGCCTACTACTCAACTCATGTAGGCAAGCATGTCTAGGATTGTTGTCATTGCCGGACTCGCCGAATCGCTGATTCGATTTCGCGGGGATCTTCTGGATGCAATGCGGGCGAACGGGCATGAAGTCGCCGCCATTGCACCGGAAGATGATGAATCGGTGCGTATGCGTCTTGCCGAGAAAGGGATTGCCTACCATGTTGTACCGATGGCGCGCGCCGGCCTGAACCCGCTCGCCGACCTGAGATACATGCTGCGTCTAAACCGATGCCTGCGCAAAATCAAGGCTGATGTGGTGCTTGCCTACACGATCAAACCCGTGGTCTACGGCTTGCCTGCGGCTCGCCTGGCAGGCGTCAAGCGACGCTATGCCCTGATTACCGGGCTTGGGTATGCGTTCACGGATGTTGAGACCAGCTTCGGTCGCCGCCTGATAAACCGTGTCGCGTCGGGCTTGTACCGGTTTGGATTACGCTTTGCCAATGGACTGTTCTTCCAGAATCCTGATGACCGACAACTCTTCAAGGATCAGGGACTTTTCAATTCCAACCTTCCAACCTGGATCATCAATGGTTCTGGGGTCGACACTGAAAGCTACACGGTGACCCCACTGCCACCGCAACCGAACTTTTTGTTCGTAGGCAGGCTGCTGCGTGATAAAGGGGTATTTGAGTTTGTAGAGGCCGCACGCGCGCTCAAATCCACCCATCCACAAGCAACCTTCCATTTAGTCGGGGCAGCGGATTCCAACCCTTCCGGCATCAATGCGGAGGTTGTTTCCGGGTGGGAAAAGGAAGGATTCGCCCACTTCCATGGAGCAGTCAGCGATGTGAAGCCTTACATCGCGGCCTGCAGCATATTCGTACTGCCTTCATACCGCGAAGGCACACCGCGCTCGGTGCTCGAAGCCATGTCCAGCGGGCGAGCAATTATCACCACGGATGCCCCGGGTTGCCGTGAGACGGTTCAAGATGGGGTTAATGGCTTACTCGTCAAACCGGGCGACTCGCTCGACCTGGCTAAAGCGATGGCTCGCCTGGCAGAGTCGAGTGAACTGCGCGAACAAATGGGTCGCACAAGTCGTGAACTCGCCGAGCAAAAATACGACGTACATCGTGTCAATGCGGCCATGATCGAAGCAATGGAATTGCGCGGCTAATCACTCGCCTGGCCCGTCGCTCAGGCATCATCCTGCGTCGGGCCTTTCGTGCATTGAATCCTGCTGATCATCGCGATCAGACGGCCAGGATATCGTCACTCAAACCCCGGAAACCAGCCTACCTTGCAGCACGATGGCCGCGGCGTCGGGAAACCATTAGCGCCAACAAAGGCGCAACAGCCAACCCCAGCAACAATGCCCCCAGAATGAATACTGATACCGGCCATTGCGGAGCAGCCCAGCCAATAAACACCAAAGAAGCTGGCTGCTGATTCTCAAGTAAAAACAGCAATGTAGCCGCGAATGCCATCAATAGGATCAATAGCAAAAACAACTTTTTTACTCTGTGCACGACAGACTCCTAGACCCTGATCATTTAAACCAGACCCTCTTCCTCTTCCTCATTCACTCGATCGCGCAGCTCCTTCCCCGGTTTGAAGTGGGGAACAAACTTGCCGTCGAGGCTCACGGACTGACCGGTCTTAGGATTGCGACCTACGCGCGGCGCGCGGTAGTGCAAGGAGAAGCTGCCAAACCCACGGATCTCAATTCGATCCCCCGTGGCCAGACATTGGGACATTTGCTCAAGCATGGTCTTGATGGCCAACTCCACATCCTTCGATGAGAGCAGCCCTTGATGGGTGACAATTCGTTCGATCAACTCCGACTTCGTCATATTTTTCCCTTCTTTTTCAAGCAGCTAGGAAAATCGCTCCAAGGGTTTTAGCACGCCCGGAAGAATTTGAACAGCCCGAGTTTTACTCCCCTCACCTCACACGCTTACCTGCAAATAACCAGCATCGTGCGTGTTAGATACCCAGCCGGGTTGAAGCCAAAGGGAAACTCATCCTCTTCCTTGGCGTCGTCAGATCTTGCCACTACTTTATAACCTGACGCTTTGCATTCCTTGGCGGCTCGTTTGCGACACTTCTCCCATCCGGACCCCAGCCCCGAACAATCGATCTCAATGCCGCTGACACCGCGCACCGCGTGGGTCTTGGCATTAGTGGTACAACCCGCCAGCGTCAGAACTGCTATTGCGACAATGAGCCTATTCATTCGCTTCCTTATGCCGGGCACTCCGCCCTGACCTCGTTCGTCTCAGGCTAAGACTAGCTGCAATTAAACGATTGATCCTGTTAAAGAAAGAGACATCCTTTAACGACCGTTTGTTTCATGCGAGAACGGAACCCAGTCTTACAACCCCGACCACGATCAAATTCCAGGCACAAAAAAGGGCGACCGAAGTCGCCCTTTTTTACAGAAAGTCAGAACTTAGTTCTGTTTTTCCGCTTGTGCAGCACGCAGCAGGTCACCCAGAGTGGTGGCTACTGGAGCGTCACCAGCTACTGGCTTGTCGCGCAGGCTCTGGATAGCTTCTTTCTCGTCTTCAACGTCTTTCGACTTGATCGAGAGCTGGATTACGCGGCTCTTGCGATCAACGCTGATGATCTTGGCTTCTACTTCTTCGCCTTCTTTCAGAACGTTACGCGCGTCTTCAACGCGGTCACGGCTGATTTCGGAGGCTTTCAGAGTCGCTTCGATATCGTCGGCCAGAGTGATGATGGCGCCTTTAGCGTCAACTTCTTTCACGATGCCCTTAACGATTGCGCCTTTGTCGTTCTCTTGAACGTACTCGGAGAACGGATCGCTTTCCAGTTGCTTGATACCCAGGGAGATACGCTCGCGCTCTGGGTCAACCGACAGGATAACGGTGTCCAGCTCGTCGCCCTTCTTGAAACGGCGTACGGCTTCTTCGCCCACTTCGTTCCAGGAGATGTCGGACAGGTGAACCAGACCGTCGATGCCGCCGTCCAGACCAATGAAGATACCGAAATCGGTGATCGACTTGATGGTGCCGGAGATTTTATCGCCCTTGTTGAACTGGCCAGAGAAATCTTCCCATGGGTTAGATTTGCACTGCTTGATGCCCAGGGAGATACGACGACGCTCTTCGTCGATGTCCAGAACCATAACTTCCACTTCGTCGCCGACTTGTACGACTTTCGAAGGGTGGATGTTCTTGTTGGTCCAGTCCATTTCGGAAACGTGTACCAGACCTTCAACGCCTTCTTCCAGCTCAGCGAAGCAGCCGTAGTCGGTCAGGTTGGTTACACGAGCGGTAACGCGAGTGCTTTCTGGGTAACGGGCTTTGATAGCAACCCATGGATCTTCGCCCAGTTGCTTCAGGCCCAGGGAAACACGATTGCGTTCGCGATCGTACTTCAGAACCTTGACATCGATCTCGTCGCCAACGTTGACGATTTCGGAAGGATGCTTGATACGCTTCCAAGCCATGTCGGTAATGTGCAGCAGGCCATCGACGCCACCCAGATCGACGAATGCGCCGTAATCGGTGAGGTTCTTGACGATACCTTTGACTTGTTGGCCTTCCTGCAAGGATTCCAGCAGAGCTTCGCGCTCGGCGGAGTTCTCGGCTTCCAGGACGCTACGACGGGAAACGACAACGTTGTTGCGCTTCTGGTCCAGCTTGATGACCTTGAATTCCAGCTCTTTGCCTTCCAGGTGCGTGGTGTCGCGCACTGGACGGACGTCAACCAGAGAACCTGGCAGGAACGCACGGATGCCGTTAACGTCGACAGTGAAGCCGCCTTTAACCTTACCGTTGATAACGCCCTTGACCACTTCTTCGGCTGCGAAGGCTGCTTCCAGAACAATCCAGCATTCAGCGCGCTTGGCTTTTTCACGGGACAGCTTGGTTTCACCAAAGCCGTCTTCAACCGAGTCCAGAGCAACGTGAACTTCGTCACCGACGTTGATAGTCAGGTCGCCAGCGTCGTTGTAGAACTGCTCAAGCGGGATGAGTGCTTCAGACTTCAGGCCAGCGTGAACGGTTACCCAGCGAGCCTGGTAATCGATATCAACGATAACACCGGTGATGATGGAGCCTGCCTGAAGGTTCAGGGTTTTTAGGCTTTCTTCAAAGAGTTCCGCAAAGCTTTCGCTCATTTTAATTCCTGTTGATGAGGGCGAAGAATACGCCCATCTCCACACCCCAGACGGTGTGGGTTAGTTTCATTTAAAAGAAGCGTCGCAGGACTATGACTGGTCCCCTGCGGCCTTCTTGGTCACCCGGCGATATCGCGGATGGCGATCTCGCTCATGATGCGTTCCAGCACCTGGTCGATGGATAATTCCGTGGAATCCAGCTGTATGGCGTCAGCCGCCGGTTTGAGCGGGGCTACCGCTCGCTGGGTGTCACGCTCATCGCGCGCACGTATCTCATCTAGCAGACTCGACAGACTAACACCATCGACTTTGCCCTTCAACTGCAAGTATCGACGGCGCGCACGCTCCTCGGCACTGGCGGTGAGGAAAATCTTCAGCGGTGCGTCCGGAAAAACCACCGTGCCCATGTCACGACCATCCGCCACCAGACCCGGCGCTTCCTGAAATGCGCGCTGGCGTTGCAGCAGCGCCTCGCGTACGGCGGGCAATGCAGCCACTTGGGAGGCACCCGAGCCGACGCTTTCCGTACGGATCACATCACTGACTTCGTCGCCTTCCAGAATGATCCGCTGCAGCTGACCATCGGTCGCGGCGATGAACTGAACATCCAGATGAGCGGCAAGTTTTTTCAGCAGTTCTTCGTTGGTCAGGTCCACGCCATGGTTATGCGCAGCAAAAGCCAACAGACGGTACAGCGCACCGGAGTCCAGCAGATTCCAGCCAAGACGCTTGGCCAGAATCCCGGCTACCGTGCCTTTTCCGGAGCCGCTAGGCCCATCGATAGTGATGACCGGTGCAATGTTGTTCACGACTGAGCCTCTTGGGCAACGCGGATACCGACCTGCGCGCACAGCGCGAGGAAGTTCGGGAACGACGTCGCGACGTTGGCGCAATCATGAATGCGAATCGGCGCAGTGGCGCGAAGCGAAGCAACGCTGAAAGCCATGGCAATCCGGTGATCACCGTGACCGTGCACTTCACCGCCACCGATCTGGCCGCCATCAATGATGATGCCGTCCGGAGTCGGTTCGCATTTGACGCCCAGCGCCAGCAGACCATCGGCCATGACCTGGATTCGGTCCGATTCCTTGACCCGCAGCTCTTCAGCACCGGTCAGCACGGTGCGCCCTTCGGCGCAGGCAGCGGCGACGAACAGCACCGGGAATTCGTCGATAGCCAGCGGAACCAACGCCTCGGGAATCTCGATACCTTTGAGTTTAGCTGCACGCACGCGCAGGTCCGCTACCGGCTCGCCGCCCACTTCACGCTGGTTTTCCAGGGTAATGTCGGCGCCCATCAGACGCAGGATGTCAATGACGCCGGTACGAGTCGGGTTGATGCCGACGTGCTCCAGCACCAGCTCCGAACCTTCGGCGATCGAAGCGGCCACCAGGAAGAACGCGGAAGACGAGATATCGCCCGGCACTTCAATGTGGGTTGCGGTCAGCTTGTTGCCGGATTCGACCGAAGCGGTCGCGCCATTGACGGTGACCGGGTAGCCGAAGCCGCGCAGCATGCGCTCGGTGTGGTCGCGGGTCGGAGCAGGCTCGGTCACCGTGGTCTTGCCTTCGGCGTACAGACCGGCCAATAGCAGGCAGGACTTAACCTGGGCACTGGCCATCGGCATGGTGTAGGTCAAACCCTTAAGCTTGTTGCCACCACGGATGACCATTGGCGGACGGCCTTCCGCGGCGGTTTCGATCACGGCGCCCATTTCACGCAGTGGATTGGCCACGCGATTCATCGGGCGCTTGGACAGCGAAGCGTCGCCGGTCAGGGTGCTGTCGAAGTTCTGCGCAGCCAACAGGCCGGACAGCAGACGCATCGAAGTACCCGAATTGCCCAGATAGATCGGGCCCGGTGCAGGCTTCAGGCCATGCAGGCCGACGCCGTGAATGGTCACGCGACCGTGGTGCGGACCTTCAATGACCACGCCCATGTCACGGAACGCCTGCAAGGTCGCCAGGGCGTCTTCGCCCTCGAGGAAGCCTTCGACTTCGGTAACGCCTTCGGCCAGGGAGCCGAGCATGATCGAACGGTGGGAAATCGATTTGTCACCTGGTACGCGAATCCGACCGGACAAGCGGCCACCAGGTTGAGCCAGGAAAATCAGATCGTTGGAATTCATAGCGTCCACATAGGCCCGACGGGCCAGGATTTTACTGAAATGCTCGCGGGCAACCCGGGCGCGAGTGAAAACGCCCAACAATTGGTGCCCATCCCCTGCATCGACCGCGTCGCGCAAGGCGTCGAGGTCGCTGCGAAATGTATCGAGTGTGCGCAGGACAGCTTCGCGGTTGGCGAGGAAGATGTCGTGCCACATGACCGGATCGCTTCCAGCGATTCTTGTGAAATCGCGGAAACCGCCCGCAGCGTAACGGAAGATCTCAAGGTTTTCATTGCGCTTGGCCAACGAATCGACCAAACCGAACGCCAGCAAGTGCGGCAGATGGCTGGTTGCCGCCAACACTTCGTCGTGACGCTCGACTTGCATGTGCTCGACATCGGCGCCCAATTCGCGCCACAGGCGATCAACGATTGCCAAGGCCTGCGGGTCGGTCTGTTCCAGCGGAGTCAAGATCACTTTATGACGACGGAACAGCTCGGCATTGGAGGCTTCCACCCCGCTCTGCTCGGAACCGGCAATCGGATGCCCCGGCACGAAACGCGACGGCATGCCGCCAAACGCCTCAGTGGCGGCGCGCACGACGTTGCCCTTGGCGCTGCCGACGTCGGTCAGAACCGCCTGCCCCAGGTCCATGCCCGCCAAACGGCCAAGCATTTTTTCCATGGCGAGGATCGGTATGGCGAGCTGGATCACTTCGGCGCCCTGGCATGCAGTCGCCAGGTCTTCTTCGCAGCGATCCACCACACCCAATTCAACCGCCAGTTTGCGCGACTGCGGATCGAGATCGACCCCGACCACTTCGCGGCACAGGCCACTCTCGCGCAAACCCTTGGCAAACGAACCGCCGATCAAACCCAAACCGACCACCACCAGGCGCCCGATCATAGGTTCAGCAGATTGCAGTGCAGTGACATCAACCACGAGCCAGAACCTTGGTCAGCGCCTCGAGGAAGCGGCTGTTTTCCGCTGGCAACCCGATGGTGATGCGCAAGTGGTTCGGCATGCCGTAGTTGGCCACCGGACGCACGATCACGCCTTCGCGCAGCAAGCCCTGGAAGACCGGAGCCGCTTCGCGCCCCAGATCAACGCAGATGAAATTGCCCTTGGACGGAATCCAGCCCAACCCCAACTCACGGAAACCCGCTTCCAGCTGCTGCATGCCGGATTCGTTCAGGCGACGGCTTTCAGCCAGGTACTCTTCGTCTTTCAACGCGGCGCAAGCAGCGGCCAGGGCCAGGCTGTTGACGTTGAACGGCTGACGTACGCGGTTCAGCACATCGGCAACCACGGCGGTGGACAAGCCGTAGCCGACGCGCAGCGATGCCAGGCCGTAGGCCTTGGAGAAGGTACGGGAAACCAGCAGATTCGGATAAGCCGCGAGGAAATCCAGACCATCCGGCAAGTCGCTGCCTTCGGCGTATTCGATGTAGGCCTCGTCCAGCACCACCAGCACGTGTTCCGGAACATCCTGCAGGAATTCGTCCAGCGCCTCGGCGCCGAACCAGGTGCCGGTCGGGTTGTTCGGGTTGGCGATGAACACCACACGGGTATTGGCATCGATTGCAGCCAGCATTGCAGGCAGGTCATGCCCCCAATCCTTGGCCGGAATCACCTTGGCCTGCGCGCCGACCGCCTGGGTCGCGATCGGATAGACCGCGAAGGCGTGCTCGCTGAACACGGCATTCAGGCCCGGCGCCAGATAAGCGCGCGCCACCAGCTCAAGAATGTCGTTGGAGCCGTTGCCCAGCGTCACTTGATTCAGCTCGACGCGGCATTGCTCGGCCAACAGGGTCTTGAGTGCAAAACCGTTGCCGTCCGGGTAGCGAGTCAGCTCGGCCAGCGCGTCACGGATGGCTGCCAGCGCTTTCGGACTGGCGCCCAGCGGGTTTTCGTTGCTCGCCAGTTTGACGATGCTGGCCGGATCCAGATCCAGCTCGCGAGCCAGTTCGTCCACGGGTTTGCCCGGAACGTAAGGCGAAAGTTGTTGCACGCCCGGCTGTGCCAGAGCGAGGAAATTGCCACTCATTTGCTACCGCCCCTTAGAGAACTGCTTTCGGGTAGGAACCCAGCACTTTGAGTGCTACTGCTTCCTGACTGATCTTTTCCAGCACACCTTTTACCAGCGGATCACGGTGGTGGCCGACAAAGTCGATGAAGAACACGTAGGTCCATTTGCCGCTGCGCGACGGACGGGTCTCGATGCGCGTCAGGTCAATGCCGTTGTCGTGGAACGGCACCAGCAACTCGTGGAGTGCACCCGGCTTGTTACTCATGGAAACGATAATCGAGGTCTTGTCGTCGCCGGTCGGCGGCACTTCCTGATTACCGATCATGAGGAAGCGCGTGGAGTTGTCCGGACGGTCCTCGATTTTTTCGGCCAGACGGGTCAGCCCGTACAGGCCGGCCGCCATGTCGCCGGCAATCGCCGCCGAGTTCCACTCACCCTTGACCCGCTTGGCCGCTTCGGCGTTGCTGGACACCGCCACGCGCTCGACATTCGGGTAATGGGCGTCCAGCCACTTGCGGCACTGGGCCAGCGACTGGGCGTGGGAATAGATGCGGCTGATGCTGTCGGTCTTGGTGTTTTCACCAACCAACAGGTGGTGGTGAATCCGCAACTCGACTTCGCCACAGATCACCATGTCGTGTTCGAGGAAGCTGTCGAGGGTGTGGTTGACCGCGCCTTCGGTGGAGTTCTCCACCGGCACCACGCCGAAGTTCACCGCACCGGCCGCCACTTCACGGAACACTTCGTCGATCGCCGCCATCGGCTTGCTGATCACGGCGTGACCGAAGTGCTTCATGGCGGCGGCTTGGGTGAAGGTACCTTCAGGGCCGAGGTAAGCCACTTTCAGAGGCTGCTCGAGCGCCAGGCACGAGGACATGATTTCGCGAAACAGCCGCGCCATCTCTTCGTTGCCCAACGGCCCCTGGTTGCGCTCCATGACGCGCTTGAGCACCTGAGCTTCACGCTCGGGACGATAGAACACCGGCACTTCGCCTTCGGCCAGCGAGGCCATCTTTACTCGCGCGACTTCCTGGGCGCAGCGCGCACGCTCACTGATCAGCTCCAGCACCTTGGTGTCCAGAGCATCAATGCGAACGCGCAGTGCCTTGAGTTCTTGCTCAGACATTAGCCGTGTTCCTTCTCGAACTCTGCCATGTACGAAACCAGTGCGTTGACCGCAACGATGTCGACGGCGTTATAGATGGAGGCGCGCATGCCGCCCACGGAGCGGTGGCCTTTGAGGTTCAGCAGGCCTCGCTCGTCGGCACCGGCCAGGAACGGCTTGTCCAGACGGTCGTCCGCCAGGCGGAACGGCACGTTCATCCACGAGCGATCCGACTTGTTGATCGGGTTGCTGTAGAGGCCGCTGGCATCGATGAAGTCATACAGCGTGCGCTGCTTCACTTCGTTGAGCTTGCCGATGGCTTCGACGCCGCCCTGCTCTTTCAGCCATTCGAACACCAGGCCGGACAAATACCAGGCCAGGGTCGGCGGGGTGTTGTACATCGAGCCGTTATCGGCCGCGACCTTGTAGTTGAGCATGGTCGGGCACAGGGAACGGGCGTGACCCAGCAGGTCTTCGCGCACGATGTTGACCACGATGCCGCTCGGGCCGATGTTTTTCTGGGCGCCGGCGTAGATCATGCCGAAGCGCGAGACATCCACCGGACGCGAGAGAATGTCGGAAGACATGTCGGCCACCAGCGGAACGTCGCCGGTTTCCGGAATCCACTGGAATTCCAGGCCGCCGATGGTTTCGTTCGGCGCGTAGTGAACGTAGGCCGCGTCCTTGGACAGCTTCCACTCGTTCTGGCCGGGAATGGCGAAGTAGTCGTAAGGCTTGGCGGTAGCCGCAACGTTGACATTGCCGTAACGCGAAGCTTCTTCGATGGCTTTCTGCGACCAGATACCGGTGTCGATATAGTCGGCAGTGCCGTTTTCCGGCAACAGGTTCAGAGGAATCTGAGCAAATTGCTGGCTGGCGCCGCCTTGCAGAAACAGCACTTTATAGTTCGAGGGGATATTCAGCAGATCACGCAGATCCTGCTCGGCCTTGGTGGCGATGGACACGAACTCATCACTGCGATGGCTCATTTCCATGACCGACAAACCCTTGCCGTGCCAATCAAGGAGTTCACCCTGGGCGCGCTTCAGGACAGCTTCGGGAAGCGCCGCAGGACCGGCACAGAAGTTATAGGCTCTCTTGCTCACATCCAATCTCGCTCTGATTTGGTGGTATCACGCAATAAATCTGAAAACACTGAAACCCTGTAGGAGCTGACGAGTGAAACGAGGCTGCGATCTTTGCGTGCCGCCCCGTAACGCAAGAGCAAGATCAAAAGA
>NZ_JBSVXD010000037.1:0-37839 GCF_054070755.1 Pseudomonas sp. SDO5591_S426
ATTTTGTTTTCAAGATCAAAAGATCGCAGCCTGCGGCAGCTCCTACGGGGATTAGCGTGTTTCAGAGATTCTCGTAGCGATTCATGTCCAGCACACCCTCTTCCACTGGCTCTGTCTCGTGGATGTAGCGGCTCAGATCATGAAAATACTGCCAGAACTGCGGATGACTGCGGCGGATCCCCCAACGTTCGACGATTTTCTCGAAACGGTTGGCGTCCTTGGCATTTTCCATCGCATCCACAAACGCCGGAACCTGATCAGCCGGGATGTTGAACATGAAGTTCGGGTAACTGCTGAGTACGCCGGGGAAAATGGTTAGGGTGTCCAGCCCCGGCTGATAACGCAGCGATTCGCCGAGCAGGAATGCCACGTTGCTGTGGGCGCGGTTGCGCAACAGGCTGTAGACCGCACGCTGTCCGCTCGCGGTTTCGATGCGCAGCATCGTCGCTTCCGGCAGTTGGTCGATAACTTTGAGCCCGGCAGCCGGTCGCGCCGTGAGCGTGCTCAAGGCTTGCTCGGCATTTTGCAGGTCTGGGTCGATGTTCGGTCGTGAACAATACGCGCCGTCGCAACGATTGATCGGATCAGGCTTGGCATTGAGCTCGCCATAACGCGCCAGCAATTGCATGGCGAAATCGCGCTTGGGGTCCTTCTCGTCCAGTTTCAGCGCGCTCGGCTTGTCATCGTCGATGGCTTCATAGTCCATCCACATCTTGAATTTGCCGCCGCTCTGGTACCAGTCATCGAGGTAATCGTCCCGCGAATCGGCCGGCATCAAGCGCAGGAAATTCTGCTCGGCACCATTGCGGATCAGGTCGAAATACAGGCGCGTCTGGGCTTGATGGGAGACGTTGCCGAACACGTCGAAATTCACCGCCAACTGATAATACGTGCGCTCCAGCAAGGGGTAGTCGAACAGCCACATGGTCTGCGGCACCTCGCCGATCAAGCCTTTGGTCACGGCGGCGCTGTCGAAATGCCGGAAGATGCTCAGCAGCGCATTGTCGTTTCCGGCCCACATCGTCGACCAGCTCGGTGCCGGCTCATCGGCGTAGCTGTCCCGGCGCAAGGCCTCGTATTCGTTACGTTTGTCGCGGTAATCGTGCCAGAGGGTCAGGACGCTGCCGACATCATCGTTTTGCCCCGGCATCGCCAGCAGCGGCGTGGCCTGGCCGCGATAGTTCGGGTCGGTGATGTAGAGATCGTGTTCCGGCGCCTGGAACATTGCCCAGAAGTTGTCGCGGATCACGTCCGTGGCGATCTGCCCCCGACACACCGGGCCGCGAATAAAGGTGCGCACGAAGTATTCGGCGTTATCGAGCATGAACTGGTAACGCGCCTGGGCCGGAATGGCTTCGAACGTGGAAAACGGATTGGCCCGGCGTTCAGGCCCATAACCCGGCAAGGCGGTGACCTGCCAGTTGCCGCTGTAGAACAGGCTTTTGACCCGGGCCATTTTTGCCGCGCTCAGCGGATAGGTGATGTGGGTCTTGTGCACGATCACACCCTGCACCGGCCACAAACGGTAATAGAACTGCACGCCCGGATCGTCGTTCGGGCGACGGGTGTTGATCACGTCGATGGGCTGGCCGGTCGGCGTGCGCGAACGCACCCACTGGAAGAAATGCCCCGGTTCGCCGTCCTTGAAATAGAGGTGCGCGAGGAACCAGTGCTCGAACAGCCAGCGCCCCACCAAGCTTTGCCGGGCGCCCGGCGCGTTGAGCAGATTCTCCCACTGCACCACCTGCAACGCTTCTTGTGCGCTCGGCGCCAGGCCTTGCTCGTCAATCGGCGCGCCAGAGGCCAGCCAGCGTTGCAGCGTCTGGTATTGCTGATCGGTCAGGCCGGTGACCGCCAGCGGCATGCCTTCCTTCGGATGGGCACTGGCGTAGCCGTCGAACTCGGCGGGCATGGCGCACATGTTGTTGCGGTTCAAGCCCAGGACGATGTCTTCGGGAAGCTTGGCGTTAGGCTGCAACGGCACGCTGTGGCCCAGCTCAAGCATTCGCGCCATCAGTGCCGCCTGGCTGCCCTGAGCATCGAGTACCGAATAGAAGCCCTTTTGCTGCCAGGCCTGCTTGCCGGAAGCGTCATAAAACAACCGGGTCGGCGCAACGGCCTGACTGCGGTCGCCGTCGTATACCGGAACTTTCGTTGCGCCACGTGCCGCACCTTCGCCGCTGCCCAGATTGAGCTGACAGGCGGCGTCGTTGCAGGCATGGCAGGCCACACACTTTTCGGTGAAGATCGGTTGAATATCGCGGGTGTAGGAGATTGCAGGGGAAACCGCCGGACTTTGCGCGGCCGCGCCCCAGCTTAAAAACATCAACACACTGCTGATGACGACGCGATACGACATGTCCCTGGTCCCGATCCTTTGAAAAACGCCGCGATTCTACCGGTCTGATGCTCGCACCAACATGAGCGATATTCATGAAAAACCCGAACATGCTCTAAAAGCGCACAGGTTTGCTATTATCTCGGCCCTTCGTCATGGCCTTACCGAGTAGTCCAAATGTCCGATCGCAGCGTTCGCCTTCAAGCTCTCAAGCACGCCCTTAAAGAGCGCATCCTGATTCTCGATGGCGGTATGGGCACGATGATCCAGAGCTACAAGCTCGAAGAGCAGGACTATCGTGGCAAACGCTTCGCCGACTGGCCGAGTGATGTCAAAGGCAACAACGACCTGTTGGTGCTGACGCGCCCGGACGTGATCGGTGGCATTGAAAAGGCTTACCTGGACGCCGGCGCCGACATTCTGGAAACCAACACCTTCAACGCCACTCAGATTTCCCTCGCCGATTACGGCATGCAAAGTCTGGCGTACGAATTAAACGTAGAAGGCGCGCGCCTTGCACGCAAGGTGGCCGACGCCAAGACCTTGGAAACCCCGGACAAGCCGCGCTTCGTCGCCGGCGTGCTCGGTCCGACCAGCCGCACTTGCTCGTTGTCGCCTGACGTCAATAACCCTGGCTACCGCAACGTGACCTTTGATGAGTTGGTGGAAAACTACACCGAATCCACCAAGGGCCTGATCGAGGGCGGCGCCGACCTGATCCTGATCGAAACCATCTTCGACACCCTCAACGCCAAAGCCGCGATCTTCGCCGTGCAAGGCGTGTTCGAAGAACTGGGCATCGAATTGCCGATCATGATTTCCGGCACCATCACCGATGCCTCCGGCCGTACCTTGTCCGGGCAGACCACCGAAGCCTTCTGGAACTCCGTGGCCCACGCCAAACCGATTTCGGTCGGCCTGAACTGCGCCCTCGGCGCCAGCGAACTGCGTCCGTACCTCGAAGAGCTGTCGAACAAGGCCAACACCCACGTTTCCGCGCACCCGAACGCCGGCCTGCCGAACGAATTCGGCGAGTACGACGAACTGCCGTCGCAAACCGCCAAGGTCATTGAAGAGTTCGCCCAAAGCGGCTTCCTCAACATCGTCGGCGGTTGCTGCGGCACCACGCCGGGCCACATCGAGGCCATCGCCAAAGCCGTGGCCGGTTATGCGCCGCGCGAGATTCCGGAGATTCCAAAGGCCTGCCGTCTCTCGGGCCTGGAACCGTTCACCATCGATCGCAGCTCGTTGTTCGTCAACGTCGGCGAGCGCACCAACATCACCGGTTCCGCCAAGTTCGCCCGCCTGATCCGTGAAGACAACTACACCGAAGCCCTGGAAGTCGCCCTGCAACAGGTCGAGGCCGGCGCCCAGGTGATCGACATCAACATGGACGAAGGGATGCTCGATTCGAAGAAGGCCATGGTGACCTTCCTCAATCTGATTGCCGGCGAACCGGACATCTCCCGCGTACCGATCATGATCGACTCCTCCAAATGGGAAGTGATCGAAGCCGGCCTGAAATGCATTCAGGGCAAGGGCATCGTCAACTCGATCAGCATGAAGGAAGGCGTCGAGCAGTTCATTCATCACGCCAAACTGTGCAAGCGCTACGGCGCCGCCGTGGTGGTGATGGCGTTCGACGAAGCCGGCCAGGCCGACACCGAAGCGCGCAAGAAAGAAATCTGCAAACGCTCCTACGACATTCTGGTCAACGAAGTCGGCTTCCCGCCTGAAGACATCATCTTCGACCCGAACATCTTCGCCGTGGCCACCGGTATCGAAGAACACAACAACTACGCTGTGGACTTCATCAATGCTTGTGCCTACATCCGCGATGAGCTGCCGTACGCGCTGACCTCGGGCGGCGTGTCCAACGTGTCGTTCTCGTTCCGTGGCAACAACCCGGTGCGCGAGGCCATTCACTCGGTGTTCCTGCTGTATGCGATCCGCAATGGCCTGACCATGGGTATCGTCAACGCCGGTCAATTGGAGATCTACGACCAGATCCCGGTGGAACTGCGCGACGCCGTCGAAGACGTGGTCCTCAACCGCACCCCGAACGGCACCGACGCCCTCCTCGCCATCGCCGACAAGTACAAGGGCGACGGCAGCGTCAAGGAAGCCGAAACAGAAGAGTGGCGTAACTGGGACGTCAACAAGCGCCTGGAACACGCACTGGTCAAAGGCATCACCACGCACATCGTCGAAGACACCGAAGAGTCCCGTCAGTCGTTCGCCCGCCCTATCGAAGTGATCGAAGGCCCGCTGATGTCCGGCATGAACATCGTTGGCGACCTGTTCGGCGCCGGCAAGATGTTCCTGCCGCAGGTGGTGAAATCCGCCCGCGTGATGAAGCAGGCCGTGGCGCACCTGATCCCGTTCATTGAACTGGAAAAAGGCGACAAGCCGGAAGCCAAGGGCAAGATTCTCATGGCCACGGTGAAAGGCGACGTGCACGACATTGGCAAGAACATCGTTGGCGTGGTGCTGGGTTGCAACGGCTACGACATCGTCGACCTCGGCGTGATGGTCCCGGCGGAAAAAATCCTCCAGGTGGCCAAGGAACAGAAGTGCGACATCATCGGCCTGTCCGGCCTGATTACCCCTTCGCTGGACGAAATGGTCCACGTGGCGCGCGAGATGCAGCGCCAGGACTTCCACCTGCCGTTGATGATCGGTGGTGCCACCACTTCCAAGGCGCACACGGCGGTGAAGATCGAACCCAAGTACAGCAACGATGCGGTGATCTACGTCACCGACGCCTCCCGCGCCGTGGGCGTGGCGACGCAGTTGCTGTCGAAGGAATTGAAACCGGCCTTCGTCGAGAAAACCCGCCTGGAATACATCGACGTTCGCGAGCGCACCGCCAACCGCAGCGCCCGCACCGAACGCCTGAGCTATGCCGCGTCGATCGCGAAAAAACCGCAGTTCGACTGGAGCACCTACGAGCCGGTCAAACCGACGTTCACCGGCACCAAAGTGCTGGATAACATCGACCTGAAAGTGCTGGCCGAATACATCGACTGGACGCCGTTCTTCATTTCCTGGGACCTGGCTGGCAAGTTCCCGCGCATCCTTCAGGACGAAGTGGTCGGTGAAGCGGCTACCGCGTTGTACGCCGACGCCCAGGAAATGCTCGCCAAACTGATCGACGAGAAACTGATCAGCGCCCGCGCGGTGTTCGGCTTCTGGCCGGCCAACCAGGTGCGCGACGACGACATCGAGCTGTACAGCGATGACGGCAAGCCATTGGCCAAGCTGCATCATCTGCGTCAGCAGATCATCAAGACCGACGGCAAGCCGAACTTCTCATTGGCCGACTTCGTTGCGCCGAAGGACAGCGAGCTCACCGACTACGTGGGTGGTTTCATCACCACCGCCGGCATCGGCGCCGAAGAAGTGGCCAAGGCCTATCAGGACGCTGGCGACGACTACAACTCGATCATGGTCAAGGCCCTGGCGGACCGTTTGGCCGAGGCCTGCGCCGAATGGCTGCACCAGCAAGTGCGTAAAGAGCATTGGGGCTACGCCAAGGATGAAACCCTGGACAATGAGGCGCTGATCAAAGAGCAATACAGCGGTATCCGTCCGGCCCCCGGCTACCCGGCCTGCCCGGACCACACCGAAAAAGCCCAGTTGTTCGCCCTGCTCGATCCCGAAGCCGCCGAAATGCGTGCCGGCCGCAGCGGCGTGTTCCTCACCGAACATTACGCGATGTTCCCGGCGGCGGCTGTCAGCGGTTGGTATTTCGCTCACCCGCAGGCGCAATACTTCGCCGTGGGCAAGATCGACAAGGACCAGGTGCAGAGCTACACCTCGCGTAAAGGCCAGGAGTTGAGCGTGACCGAACGCTGGCTGGCGCCGAACCTTGGTTACGACGACTGAGGGTTCCCTGTAGGAGCGAGCCTGCTCGCGATGGACTCAAGAGCGCCGTGTTTAACCAGCAAACACGCGTTATCGTTAACGACCATCGCGAGCAGGCTCGTTCCTACAGGTAAAGCGGTTTAACTGTTTGAGCCACCCGCAAACTCCGCGACCTCCTGTCGGGACAACGCGATCATCTTCGCGTTGCGCGCCGCCGCCTGTTCGAAAAGCTGGCTCAAGAAGGCAGCTTCATCGGCGTTGTCCACCTCCTCCTGAACATCCATCTCATCAAGTGCCTGGAAGACCTCAGGGTATTTCTCCTTGAGATAATTCACCCAGTAGTCGCGCTGGATCAGGTCTTCAAGAAAGGTGTCGGAACGTTCTGCATTGAGGATTTCAGTGCGCATTTCCGCCATTTGCCGAGGCGTGACGCCCGAGGCATAGGTCATGTGTTTCGGTTGCCCTGGCAGGCTCAGGCCATCATCCCATCCATTCGTCAGGCCGATTCGATAACCCAGGCGTACCTCAGCCTCATCCTGACCAGTACGAGTGGCCTTTGTGGCCAGCTCATCCACTTTGTCCAGACGAAACAACTGCCGGGACAATTTCAACAGTGCTTCACCCTTCACGCTCAGACCTCCAACAGGAATATCGAGCAAGGCATTGTGGGTGAACACTTTGCTTTCCAGCCCGCTGAACGTCAGGATCCGACCGTCGACACAGGTACCATGGGTCGCGGAACTGGCGAACAACACCTCACGCAGTTCGGTGTTGCTGGCGGCGGCGTCCATGACTGTCCACACTCTCCGGGTCAGGTCGGCATTCGCCACTCTGAACTCTTGGGTATCCTGCAATCGGGCAATCAAATGGAAGAACGCCGCGTTGTCCGGTTCCGCCGCCAGTTGATTCCATATCTCGCTTTTACCGGCCAATTCCTCGGGGGGCGCATTGGCTAACCAAGGCTCCTTTTGCGCGGCGTCAGGCTCGTTTTCAGTGAGTTCTTCATCAGATTCGATGGTTTCGCTGTCCTCTTCGTCGAAACCATGGGCATCATCAATCAACTCATCCAGATCAGCGCGCGTGAACCCCAGAACGGTCTCGTGTAGCCCCTGTTCACGATAAGTCCTCAGCCGCTCAAGGCTCTCCAGCGACAGGTTGTAGTTGTCGCTCAGATCGATACCGCCCAGCAGCACTTCGTGGCTGCCATCCAGAGCTTGTTCAGGAATCGATGTGATGTCATTGCCACTGAGGTTCAACGTTCTGAGCCGATAGGAGTCGAGCACACCGTCCGGCCATTCGGTCAGATTGTTGTTGCGCAGATCGAGCGTCTCCAGCGCTTCAAAAGAACCGACATCAAAGGTATCCAGTTCGTTGTGGCCCAGGTCCAGCCATTTCAACCGTTCCAGATGACCCAGCGAGGCATACAGTTGCTCGTTATCGCGTACAAGATTCGAGGACATTTCGAGCCGTTCCAGCTTACTCATTTGTTGAACCGGGTCAGGCACGCGATCCAGTCCATTGCCATTGAGTTCCAGCGTTTTCAGTTGCGTAAATGCCCTGAGGAACCCATCTGAACCTTGAGCGGTAAGTTTTAAACCCGTCAGGTTCAAAGTACCCACATGGTCGAACGCTACCGGCAGCTCGGGCAGATCATCCAGTTGCAAACCATTCAGATCCAACACGCCATCCGAACTGCCGGCGGTGCGGATCAAACCCTCGCGCCAGCACTCAAGGATTCGTAAAGCACCCAGCCTGCGAGTGCCCGAAGGCGCCATCCAGCCAATGCTTTCCATGCCTCGCGTGTACAGCCAGCCATTCAATCGACGGGTGAGCATTTCAAAGGTTTGCTCCCATTCGGCAAGTCGCTCACTGAGCTGCACCTCCGTCAAACCAATCGCGCGCATCTGTGCGATCACCTGCACGGCGGCTTCATCGGCGAGGTCAGGTTTCAGACGTTGCAGGCGATTAGTCAATACCGCAGGCCCCTCTCCCACCGGGACTTCTGTCAACGGCAGCAAATGACGAGCGATCGATCCCCCGCTCTCGGACGGCGGAAAAACCGTCGGCACCTCTTCCAGATCAAACCGCTCGAGGGTCCCGAGTGGCAACCCTTTGGCGAGCTCCACACGCTGTCGGGCGAGTTTTAGCGTTGCGATGGATTGCACGGTCAACGGCGTGCCGATCAAATTGGTCTTGAGCAGCATGTCATCCGCAAGCTGCTCGGGCAGCTCACTGAGCTGACTGTCACGCAGATCCAGCCAGGTCAGTTCTGGCAAGTTTTGCGAGCCTATTGGCCATTGATGCAGATTCGTGCCGCGCAGACTCAAGGCTTTGAGGCGAGTCAATGCACTGACGTCCAACGATTGCAGCGGATTGTTACGCAGGTCCAGGTATTCGAGAGCCTGCAACCCCTCAATATATTGTGGAGCTGCTGAACCGGCTCCAATGTTGTTGTCGGAAAGGTTCAGATGAATCAATTGCCCCAGCTCACCGGGCGCTATCGGCACCTCAGTCAAACCATTGCGGCTCAAGTCGAGCCTTTGAAGTTCGGTGAACCCAGCGACGAAGCCGCGAATCTGTTCTACCGGCGCTTTACTGCCTTTCAAATACAGCGTCTGCACATGCGGAAAAGCACCGGCCGGCAGCTCGGGAAGTTCACTGAGCTCCAGATTCGGCAAATTGAGCACCGAGGCATCACCTGTCGAGCCATAACGTTTGAAGACCCCATTGCGCCAGCAGTCTTTCAGGGAGTTTTTCGCCCACGAACGGCCCATCATCTCCTTTATCATTGGCGTCTGTATCGCACGACTGGACCAGGCATCGAGTTGTCGGTCGAGCACGCTGTATTGCTCACTCAAGGTTTCAACAGCCGCAAACCTGGCCTCGGCACCCTGCCATTGCTCGGCAAACTGATTGAACACGCCGTCGAAAGAGTCGTTGATACCGTTGCCAAGACGTTTTAACTCACCCTTGCTGTAGCCCCTGACCATTTCCTCCAGATCAACAAGGTGCGCAGGATGATTCTTGACGTACTCATACGCCGGCTTGAAGTTTTCCCGCATGAAGTTTGACCATTCCAGTGACAATCCGGACCAGAGTCTTTCATGCCCTTCGAAAATGCTTTCCGGCAATGTTCTGATCCCTGTCCCTTTCAAGCTCAAACGCTCAAGACGCGGCAGTTCAAGAACCCCGGCAGGCCATTCGAACATTGAAGAGGCAACGACCTCCAGGCTACGCAATTTGTGCAACCGGGAGACATCCAGGGCCAGCGGCGCGTAACTGGCGGAAGAAACCGTGAGGTCTTCAAGCCCCGTCAACGCATTCAACCTCGACGGCATATCCACCGCGTATGAAGTCGCTGAGAACAGGCTCAGGTCCCTGAGGTCGCGCATTTCGCTCAATGCTTCGGGAACGTTGCTGAACTCGTTGCCTGTGGCATTGATTCGCAGCCGTTTAAGCTTTGGAAACCTCGTCAAAAGGGCATCGGCGTTGGCGTCAGTGATGCATTGGCCCCGGACATTCAGATCACGTACATGGGAAAAATCCGCCGACAACTGAGGTATCGGGTCATGGCAGACCAAATCCAGCAACCTGAAACGGGAGTGTTCCCCGGCCAACGGCGAATTGCGCCAGCTTTGTTTGATGTTATGCGCGACCGAGCTCCTGCTCCCCAGCATCGACTGCAAAATGGACTCCGGCACCGGCTCGCCAACCCAGTGATCGAGCGTCGATTCCAGTACTTCCCACTCACGCAGGCGCGCCTGCAAAAGGCTGTAAATCTGTGCGTCGGTTTTCCCTGCCCGCAACTGCGCCAGAATAAATCCGCTGGCTTGCTGATCGGTGAGCGCCGGATACACATCCTGCACCCGGGTCACCAGCGAAGGACTAAAACCCTGCCCCCGCCCGCTGGCGTAGTAACCCACCCTGCCTTCGGTCACCCGTACCGGTGGTTTGAACGACTTGCGGTTACCGGCGCGCTCCGCCAACAGGCGTGACAACGTCGCCCGATGTTCGATGGCCGATTCAATGACGGCCTGCTGTAGATTGGCACCCTGACTGACATGGGGAACGCCCAGTGCCTGACGGGATTCATCGGGCAAGGCGTGCATGATCGAGGCAAAAAAGTTGTCGCCGCTGGCCGGCACACCATTGAGCGCTTCGCCACGCTCATCAAATGCCTGATAGGAAGGTCCCTGTTTCACGACGTACTTGTGACGGGTGGCTGATTCGCTGCCGATGCCATCGATGAGTGGACCGTTGATATGGCCGTCGCGAACCTCCAGACGTACCTCGCCGGACCATCCCGGCAACTTTTCCAGGGCATGCAGGGCGAACAACCGACTGTCTGCGGACGTCATGTTTCCCATCTGCAAGTCGAGGAAAGCGCGCGCCTCACGCCCCTGCTGAGTGTACCAACGGGCCTCTTCCAGCATCCTCAACGGTATTCGGCGTGTTGCTTTCAGACGTGACAACTCTTCGGCATTAGCGTCCAGCAAAACCCTCCGGGCAGCGGCATTACTCAGCCCCGGGCTGGCACGCCGCAACTTTTCGGCCAACTCTCCACCGATGCCAGGCTCGCCTTCGAATAACCGCAAGGCGTCCGCCAGTGCTGGTGGTGGCGGCAGATTGTCCATGTGCATCTTGCGCAAGGCGTTGTCTTCGACGCCACAGGCCTCGGCGATGTCGAGCAACTGCTCATCGGAGAAGCCCTCGGTGATGTGGCCGATGCGCCGCAGCAGCGTCAGGCGATCCCATGTTCGCGGGCGCTCCAGCGTATGGCGCCAGGCGCCGTGCCCGTTGTGTTCGAGGATCGGCTGCCAGGCGTGTTTGTCCGTCGGATGCCGAATGCGCCATTTCTCCAGCGATGGGTCAAAGGTTGTTTCATAGACCTTGCCGCTCTGCCGGATAAAGGTTTTGTCATTGACCGGATGCTGTCCGAGCTCATCAGGCATTGAATGGCGATCCAGCGCGATATTGCTTTCGTAGGCGCTAAGGTCAGGTTTCCATAACCGGGCTTCACCATCGGCACGCTTGACCGGCTCCAGGCGTTCGATCACCGCTTCAGGTTTCACCGCCGTCAACTTGGCCAACCCTTTACCGCCACCGGCCATCACCGCGATCAGTGCCAGATTCTCGGCTACATCGACCAGATGCCCCTTGGCGGCGATGCGATCGCCCTCACTCCATTCGATCGTGCCCTCGAACGATTCGTACAGCAGTTGACCGGCCATCACCGTCAGCATGATCTCGCCCAGGACCGGCACGAACATCGACACCATGTTCAGCCCCAGCATGCCGATTTCCAGCAGGTGATTGAGCTTTTCTGCCCGCACCCTGGCGTCGACGTCAGCCGTGGTCACCGCATGACTGCGTGCATCGGCGATCACCTTGGCGCGGTTTTGTTCGTAGAGATAAGTCCACAGATCAGTGTTGGCGGACCAGATACCGTCCACGCCTTCGCGAGTGATCCCGAAAGGATTGAGGTAGGGATCGTCGACCGGCTCACGTTTACCCGGCCGTTCGGGTGGCAGCTCTTTGATGTGCGCTGCCGTTGAAAGCGGCGGTATGTATTGGACGACCTTCATCCAAAACGAATGCAAAGGATCGGCAGGAGAGTCGGCGGCTTTGCGGGTGAACTGGCTGAAGTAATAAGGACGGTCGGCGTAGGCCACGAACTGGCTGAAAAAACGCTGGTGAGCCGTCGGCCCGTCATCGGGGGCAGGCGATGCATCACGGCCGGTGAACTGCCGCTTGAACTCTTCACGCATCTGCTCGGAGGTGTAGCGCTTGAGCGGGTGTTCCGGGTCATGGGGAATGTAGACGATGAAGTCACTGGTGTAGCGATACTGTTCACTGATGCTGAACACCACGCAGCCTGTCATCCGGCGCTTCATCAAATTCAAGTCACGAAACCAGACGGACTTGTTACCGACCTTGGGATGAATTTCGCCCTCAGTGACCGAGAGGATCATTTTGTAGTCTTCGGGCTCGATGTCCTTTTTCAGCAGGGCCAGTTCGGCTGCGGCCCGCATTGCCGCTTTCTGACTGGCAATGAATTGATCGCGAAGTGGCGTTTGTTTTTGCGCATTCGCTGACTGGAAAAAAGCCTGTATGTGTTGTTGATACTGCGTGCCGATATCCAGCTTGCGACACAGGGACAGGAACTCCCTGACTGTCATATCGAAGGTAGCAACCTGGAACGTGCCCGGAGTCGATGTCTCGACAACAAACCCGGACTTGCGATGAAAGGCACCCTCCTCACACTCGGATGCTTCGAAGTTATGCAGCGCCGCCTGCAACAACGAAAGCTTCAGCACCTCGAACGATGAAACTTCTATTTCAAACACGCCCACCTCCAGCGGGCGCCTGAGACAGACTTGGGTTTTATTGACGTCTACTTCAACGCCAAAACGTTCCTTCAAGGCTTTGGTGAGTATCGGTTCGGCAAAAGTGTCGATGTCTTGCAGCGATGACATCGTCTTGTCCAGTCGGGACTGCGCAGCAAAACTGGCGTTGAAACTGTCCTTGAGTGTCTGCTGTTGCCCGGTTGACGCCCGCTGATACCAGTCCGGTGCACGCGTGCCGGTGTCCTTGATTTCGGCCCGTCTTTGCGGCGTGGCATTGATCAGCCATTGGGGCGTCAGTTGTTCCAGTAGCTCACTGTGAATGCTGCTTTGGCCTGGAAGCGGCCGGGACGAAGTCGGCGGATGGTTAGGCATATTGTCTCTCCAGAAAAGTGGATCGACAGGACACCATCTCGCCAAGCCGCAACTGCGGTAGATAGTTATCGCATTGAGAAAAACCGGTAACGAATTGCGTCGATCCGCAGGCAGGTTCAGCACAACAGGATTCGTCGTATTGGCTATGCTTTGAGGACTTATTTCCAGGCGAGGGATATATGGACGATCCAGTCGACAACAAGCCGCCGACGTTCTGGCAGATGCTGCACAGCGTCATGGCCGCGGCATTCGGCGTGCAGAGCGGGAAGAATCGCGCGCGGGATTTCACCCACGGCAAGCCGAGTCATTTCGTGATTCTGGGGATCGGCTTCACAGCCGTGTTTGCGCTGGCGCTGTTCGGCATCGTCAAACTGGTGCTGTATCTGGCGGGGATTTGAAGCGGCTCAGTGCATCAGGGTTTGCAGGGTGAACGGGTAACGCCAGGACGTCGGTCGCCCTTTTGCCGAGAGCTTGTGAAAATCCACACCGAAATCCTGCTTGGCGCCCATCGCCAGCAGGCGCTTGGCTTGTGCCCGGTCAATCAACTGCAACAACGGAATCTGCCGGTCGCGACCGCCGTACTGGCTGATGTCTACACCTTCGTCGTAGTCGTGTAGTTGCACCAACGCCCAGCCGCCCAGGCTGAAATGCCCGCCGAGCAGCACGCTCAAGCGGTTGTCCAGCAACGCCTGCAATGCTGCGGGCGAGTTGTTGATGGTGCCGAACAGCGCATCCTTGCCGGGTTTGCCGCCAGACTCTTCAAAGGCGCGCATGACACCAAAACCCATTTCGTCATTGGCGGACCACACCAGCGAGGTTTGCGGGTAGCGTTTGAACAGGACCTTGGCCTGTTCGTAGGCGCGCTCCCGGGTCCAGCCGCCGTACACCATCTGACGCAAACGCACTTCAGGATGCTCGGCCAATGCCCGGCGCATGCCTTTTTCGCGCAACTGCGCGGACGGCGTGATTTTCAGCCCCGAGAATGCCAGCAGGTCGATGGACTGACCGGGAGCCACCGGACGGTGCAACCGGATCAGTTCCTTGAGCATCAGGTAGCCGCCCTCCTCGTCGTTGGGCACCAGGCTGCCGACCCAATCGGGGTATTTGTCGGGCCGGGCACCGAGCAATCGCATCTGGTCCGGGGTCAGGGCGTTGTTGACGATAAACAGCTTCACCCCGCTGCCTTGGGCCAGGCGCAGGATTTCCGGGGCGATGTATTGCTCGTTGACGAACACCAAGTAGTCAGGCCGCTTGGGCCCTTGCAGCGCATCGCGCGCCTGTTTGATGGTGATGTCGGAGTTGCGGTCGGAATATTCAATGTGCAACTCCATGCCCAGGTCCTTTGCGGCCGCCTGCATGAATTGCGAGTAACTGACCCAGAAAGCTTCTCGGGTGGTTCCTGGATTAAGGAACAGCACCGACGCCGCCTGAGCGCAAGGTCCCACGACCGTACCCAGCGTCAGCAATACGCCACACAGAAACTTCAACATTTGTCGTCCGAGCCCCCGGAAATTCGCCGCGCATTATAGCCAGCGAACGCCCGCAAAACGGCGTTTATTCCGGTTTTTGTCCGACAATCGTCGGAACGAGGCCCGGACGGGGTCGCTTATTGGTGACTGACCCAAAATACCGCAGTGCCGACGACCAGAATGATCAGGAACAGAATCGCCCAGGCATCGACCGTGCTATCGCTTTTCCTTGCTTTGGTTGGGTTGCTCATTGCATCGCCTCTTGTCGGTTTTATCGGTGATTGCATAAAGACTCGACCACAGTTAAGACGATGATTGTCCGCACGACAAATGTGGGTTAGTTGACAACAATTCTCGTTAGTCGATTTGGTTCTTTACATATACTCAAACATCACTTTTGCGCATAACTGCAAACTGGTATCTTGCCCCGGCTCCATAGGGAGTGCGCGGCCGTGCGCGCAGAATTGCAGAGGCTCTTTCGGACTCAAGCAAGCACAAAAACGCAGCTGTATCCGAGCGACCCAAGCCTGAGAACAGGACTTATATGTACGTATACGACGATTACGATCAGCGGATCATCGAGGACCGCGTCAAGCAGTTCCGTGATCAGACCCGACGCTATCTGGCAGGCGAGCTGAGCGAAGAAGAATTCCGCCCCCTGCGCCTGCAAAATGGCCTCTATATCCAGCGTTTCGCGCCGATGCTGCGAGTCGCGGTGCCTTACGGCCAACTGACTTCGCGTCAAATGCGAATGATGGCCAAGATTGCCCGCGACTACGACAAGGGCTACGCCCACATCAGTACCCGGCAGAACGTACAGTTCAACTGGCCGACCGTGGAAGACATCCCGGACATTCTCGCTGAACTGGCCACCGTGCAGATGCACGCGATCCAGACCAGCGGCAACTGCCTGCGCAACGTCACCACCGACCAATTTGCCGGCGTCGCTGCCGATGAGTTGATCGACCCGCGCCCATGGTGCGAGATCGTCCGCCAGTGGACCACGTTCCACCCGGAATTCGCTTACCTGCCGCGCAAGTTCAAGATCGCCGTCAATGGTTCGACCTCGGACCGTGCAGCCATCGAAGTCCACGACATCGGCCTTGAGCCGGTGCACAACGCCGCCGGCGAACTGGGCTTCCGTGTGCTGGTCGGTGGTGGCCTGGGCCGTACGCCGGTGGTGGGCGCGTTCATCAATGAATTCCTGCCGTGGCAAGACCTGTTGAGCTACCTCGACGCCATCCTGCGTGTTTACAACCGCTATGGTCGTCGCGACAACAAGTACAAGGCGCGGATCAAGATTCTGGTCAAAGCGCTGACGCCTGAAGTCTTCGCACAGAAAGTCGACGCGGAAATGGAGCACCTGCGCGGTGGCCAGACCACGCTGACCGAAGCCGAAGTGCATCGCGTCGCCAAACACTTCGTCGACCCGGACTACAAGGCACTGGAAAACCAGACTGCCGCACTGGCCGAACTCGACCAGCAAAACCCTGGCTTCGCCCGCTGGCGCACGCGCAACACCCTGGCCCACAAGAAGCCGGGTTATGTTGCCGTGACCCTGTCCCTGAAGCCGACCGGCGTTGCACCGGGCGACATCACCGACAAGCAGCTCGACGCCGTGGCCGATCTGGCCGACCGCTACAGCTACGGTCAACTGCGCACTTCCCACGAGCAGAACATCATTCTGGCCGACGTCGAGCAGGAAAAACTGTTCACCCTGTGGGGCGAGTTGCGCGAGAAAGGTTTCGCCACGCCGAACATCGGCCTGCTGACCGACATCATCTGCTGCCCTGGCGGTGATTTCTGCTCCCTGGCCAACGCCAAGTCGATCCCGATCGCCGAATCGATCCAGCGCCGTTTCGACGACCTGGACTACCTGTTCGACATCGGCGAACTGGACCTGAACATCTCCGGTTGCATGAACGCCTGTGGTCACCACCACGTCGGCCACATCGGCATCCTCGGGGTGGACAAGAAAGGCGAAGAGTTCTATCAGGTTTCCCTCGGCGGCAGCGCCAGCCGTGACGCCAGCCTGGGCAAGATCCTCGGCCCGTCCTTTGCCCAGGAAGCCATGCCTGACGTGATCGAGAAGCTGATCGACGTGTACATCGAACAACGTACCGAAGACGAGCGTTTCATCGACACCTATCAGCGTATTGGCATCGACCTCTTCAAGGAGCGCGTCTATGCAGCGAATCATTAAGAACAACGAAGTCGTCGACGAAACCTGGCACCTGCTGCCGAAGGACTTCAACATCGACGAGATCAGCAACTGCGATGATCTCATCGTGCCATTGCAACTGTGGCGCGAACACAGTCGCATGCTGTTGGCCCGCGATGGCGGCCTGGGCGTGTGGCTGGATGCCGATGAAGAAGCCGAAGAGATCGGTGAAGACGCAAACCAGTTCAAGGTGATCGCCCTGAACTTCCCGGCCTTCACCGATGGCCGCAACTACTCCAACGCCCGCCTGCTGCGTGACCGTTATGGTTTCAAAGGCGAACTGCGAGCGATTGGTGATGTGCTGCGCGATCAGTTGTTCTACATGCACCGCTGCGGCTTCGATGCGTTTGCGGTTCGCCCCGATAAAGATCCGTATGAAGCCCTGGAAGGTCTCAAGGACTTCTCGGTGACCTATCAGGCTGCCACCGACGAACCGCTGCCGCTGTTCCGTCGTCGCTGATCAGCGAATCGACATAAAAAAACCGGGGATTTCCCCGGTTTTTTTATGGCTGCGAGATAACGTTCAGCGTTACCAGAAGCGTTGCTGGGTCAGACGACTCCACCAGCTCAGCAGAACGCGGTCGACCGAACCGCTGGCCGCCATGCCGATACGCTCTTGCAGGCTTTTACGCTCGGCGTAGTGCAAGTGATAGAGCTCGGACTTCTTGGCGCGCTCGGCCAGGTATTCGTCGCTGGTCTTGAGTTCGTCCACCAGTTGCTTGTCGAGCGCCGCGACGCCGAGCCAGATTTCCCCGGTAGCCACTTCGTCGATGGCCAATTGCGGGCGATAGCGGGACACGAAGTTCTTGAACAGTTGATGGGTGATGTCCAGGTCTTCCTGGAACTTCTCCCGACCCTTCTCGGTGTTTTCGCCAAACACCGTCAAGGTGCGCTTGTACTCGCCGGCGGTCAGCACTTCGAAGTCGATGTCGTGCTTTTTCAGCAGGCGGTTGACGTTGGGCAACTGCGCGACCACGCCGATCGAACCGAGGATCGCGAACGGTGCGCTGATGATCTTCTCGCCGATGCACGCCATCATGTAGCCGCCGCTGGCCGCGACCTTGTCGATGCACACGGTCAATGGCACGCCGGCCTCACGGATACGCGCCAGTTGCGAGGACGCCAGGCCATAGCTGTGGACCATGCCACCACCGCTTTCCAGACGCAGGACCACTTCGTCTTTCGGCGTGGCGAGGGTCAGCAGCGCGGTGATTTCGTGCCGCAGGCTTTCAGTGGCCGAAGCCTTGATGTCGCCGTCGAAATCCAGCACGAACACCCGGGGTTTGGTCTCGGGTTGTTTCTTCTGTTTTTTCTCGGACTTGGCCTGGGACTTGCGCAAGGTCTTGAGCTGGTCCTTGTCGAGCAAGGTTTGCTCCAGGCGCTCACGCAGCCCCTTGTAGAAATCATTGAGCTTGCTGACCTGCAACTGGCCGGCCGACTTGCGTCGCCCCTTGCTGCGCAATGCGGCAAAACTGGCCAGGACCACCAGAATGGCGATCACCAAAGTCACGGTCTTGGCCAGAAAAACGGCGTACTCGGACAAAAACTCCACAGGGACTCCTTAGACGATGCGCGGCATCAACGCGCGCGGGATACCACCAGCATACTCATGCGCCGGCCTTGCGACCAGCCGAGAAACCTCTGGCAACAGGCCTGTAACGAGCATTTCAAACAAGCGTATGTTTTTTCATTGACAGCTCACCGCCATCCTCATAACCTCGCCAAACCTTCAACGTACCGGGATGACGCGGACGTGGGCAGCATCTATTTGATTCGACATGGCCAGGCCTCCTTTGGTGCAGACGACTATGACGTCCTGTCGCCGACCGGTGTTCGCCAGGCAGAAATCCTTGGCCAGCACCTGGCCGAGCTCGGCATCAGCTTCGATCGCTGCCTTGCCGGTGACCTGCGCCGCCAGCAGCATACTGCCAACAGCGCGCTGGAACAGTTCGCTGCCGTGGGCCTGCCGGTGCCGATCCTCGAAACCGATTCCGCGTTCAATGAATTCGATGCCGACGCCGTGATTCGCGCATTGTTGCCCGCCATGCTGGCGGACGAACCCGAAGCCCTGAACATCCTGCGCAACGCCACGCAAAACCGCGCCGAGTTCCAGCGCATCTTCGCCCTGATCATCGAACGCTGGCTGGCCGGCACCTACGACACGCCGGAGCTGGAAAGCTGGCTGGGCTTTGTCGAACGGGTTCGCGCCGGGTTGCACCGCATTCTCGAACAGGCCGACAACACGCAGAAAATCGCCGTGTTCACCTCCGGCGGCACTATCACCGCCCTGCTCCACCTCATTACGCAAATGCCTGCCAAACAGGCCTTTGAATTGAACTGGCAAATCGTCAACACCTCGCTCAACCAACTCAAGTTTCGTGGTCGCGAGGTGGCCCTGGCTTCCTTCAACAGTCATGCGCACCTGCAACTGTTGAAGGCCCCGGAACTCATCACGTTTCGCTGAGTCCGGACTATTGTGACCCTGGCTGTAATCACCCTGCTCTAATTACCCTGCTTTAAACACCAGAAAAAGGATCAAACCATGACCTCCGTAGCTGATGCCGTACAAGCAATGAAAGCCAAGTTCAATCCAGCCGCTGCTGCCGGTCTGGACCTGGTCTTCGGTTTTCGCATCGACGACACCAAGAACTTCTCGCTGGTCGTCAAGGACAGCACCTGCGAGCTGCTGGAAGGCGAAAACCCTGACGCCCAGGTCACTCTGGTGATGGACGGCGAAACCCTGGAAGGCATCGTCGACGGTTCGACCGACGGCATGCAAGCGTTCATGGGCGGCAAACTGCGCGCTGAAGGCGACATGATGCTGGCGATGAAACTGTCCGAGCTGTTCCCTTCGTAAGACAAGGGCTCCCTTTTTCGGGAGCCTCTGTAGTTGCACACGAAACCCGCCCCTTGTGGCGGGTTTCGTCGTTTTTGGTGCAGCGATACGGTCAACTGCGCGATCAAGGCTGTAACAACAACGCCACCAACGCACTCCACCCGGTCTGATGACTGGCCCCCAGCCCTCGCCCGGTTTCTCCGTGGAAATACTCATGGAACAACACCAGGTCGCGGCTGGCGGGGTCAGCCTGCAATTGCGCATACGCCGCCATCGACGGGCGATTGCCCTCTTCATCGCGCAAGAACAGCCGGGTCAGACGCTGGCTCAGGCTATCGGCAACCTCCTCCAGCGAAGCCAGGAAACCTGAACCGGTTGGGTATTCCACCGAGAAGTTCTGATCGTAATAACGGTGAAACTCGCGCAAGGACTCGATCAGCATGTAGTTGATCGGCATCCACACCGGCCCACGCCAGTTGGAGTTGCCGCCATACAGCCGTGAATCCGATTCCCCCGGTTCGTAACGGGCACAGAGTCGATCACTGTTGATCTGCAGGCCGAAAGGCCGTTCAGCAAAGGCTCTGGACAGCGAACGAATGCCGAATTCAGAGAGAAACTCTTCCTCATCGAGCATGCGTTTGAGCAAGTCCTTGGTGCGTTCGCCGCGCAACAGGGCCAGCAGCAACCGGTTGCCCTCACCCGGTTCGGTCCAGCGTGACACCAGGCTGGCCAGATCCGGCCGATGGCGCATGAAACCCAACAGGCGCTCGCGTAAACCAGGTAACCCTTCGTGCTCGTGCTGCTCCAGCACCTGCACGGCGAACAGCGGCATCAGGCCGACGATAGAGCGCAGGCGCAGCGGCTCGTTGACGCCGTCCGGGCGGTGCAGCACGTCGTAGAAAAACTGGTCCTGCTCGTCCCAAAGGCCTTCGGCGTCGGAGTCGATTTTATTGATCGCTCCGGCGATGTAGAGAAAATGCTCGAAGAACTTAACGGCGATGTCGACGTAGACACTGTTGCGCTTGGCCAGCTCGAGGGCGATGCGCATCAAGTCCAGCGCGTAGGCGGCGACCCAAGCCGTGCCGTCGGCCTGATCAAGTGCGTAACCGGGTGGCAATGTCGCTGAGCGGTCGAACAGCGCGATGTTATCCAGACCGAGGAAGCCTCCCTGGAACAGGTTGCGGCCCTCGGCATCCTTGCGATTGACCCACCAGGAAAAATTCAGCAGCAGTTTGTGGAAAATCCGTTCGAGGAAATCCATGTCGCCTGTCCCGGTCAGCCGCTTGTCCTGCTGATACACGCGCCAGCAGGCCCACGCATGGACGGGCGGGTTGGCATCGTCGAAGCGCCATTCATAGGCCGGTAACTGGCCATTGGGGTGCATGAAGCGATCTTTGACCAGTAGCAACAATTGATGCTTGGCGAACTCTGGATCGATCAGCGCGAAGGCCGCCGCCTGAAAGCCGAGGTCCCACGAGGCGTACCACGGATACTCCCAGGTGTCGGGCATGGAGACGATGTCGAAATTCGACAGGTGCCGCCAATGGGTGTTGCGAATGTGCGAGCGTCCGGACGGCGGCGCAGGTTGCCCCGGATCGCCGTCGAGCCACTGATTGACGTCGAAATAATACAGTTGCTTTGACCACAGCAAACCGGCCAGGGCCTGACGCTGCACGTTTTGCGCATCGGGGTCGTTGATTCCACGTTGCAGCGCTGCGTAAAACCCGTCGGCCTCGCTGCGTCGGCGTTTGAACAGAGCCTTGGCATCCACTTGAGCTGCGCCCGACCGGGCGAAGCGCAGATACACGCTGCGACTTTGCCCACCCTCGAATGCCAATGCGAAATGCGCCGCCACCTTTGTCCCAGCATCACGGCGAATCGCGTCGCTGATGCCATCGACCACAAAGTCGTTGATCCCGTCCTTGTACGGACCGGCCGCCGCCACACCATCAAGTTTCGGGAAATTGCTCTGGTTTTCGCAGAACAGCCACTCGCAATCTTCCTCGCCCCAGGCCGTGGCCTGCCGATCTGCCAGTTGCGGGTGCCGGGCCAGAACCTGATCGCCGGCCAGTGTCAGGCTCGGTTTCTGGCCGTCGGCCACCCAGCTCCAGGTGTTGCGCGCCCAGAGCTGAGGCAATACGTGCAAGCGCGCCGGCTGATCGGCGCGGTTGTGCACCGTGACACACATGAAGATGTCGTCGGGCGAGTGTTTGGCGTACTCCACTGTTACGTCGAAGTATCGGTTGTCCTCGAACACACCCGTGTCGAGAATCTCGTACTCGGTGTCCGTCAGTCCACGACGGGCGTTTTCCGCGATCAGGTCGGCGTAGGGAAATTCGGCCTGAGGGTATTTGTAGAGCATGCGCATGTAGGCATGGCTCGGTACGCCATCGACATGGAAATACAACTCCTTGACGTCTTCGCCGTGGTTGCCTTCGGTGTTGTTCAGGCCGAACAGACGTTCCTTGAGAATCGGGTCCCGCTCGTTCCACAGCCCCAATCCCAGACACCAGTGCTGAGCCTTGTCGGAGAACCCCGCCAGCCCGTCCTCGCCCCAGCGATAAGCGCGACTGCGGGCATGGTCGTGGGGAAAATAGCGCCAGGCATCGCCATCGGCGCTGTAGTCCTCGCGCACCGTGCCCCACTGACGTTCACTCAGATACGGCCCCCATTCGCGCCAGGCATCGGCCTCGCTGCCGAGCAGACGCTGGCCTTCGACAGTGCCTTGGATGTTCGCAGCGGGTTTGGCGGTCATGGCGGGTCCGTTGGGCGAGAGACGGTTGCAGTGTAGTGCCTCGGCTCACCGCTTGACTGAACACCAACGTAGCCGCTGGCGTCACCTGCTCTTACAATGCGCGGACTTCCCACACCGGCCACCCCATGGACATCGACCTCGCCCGCACCTTCCTGGAAATCGTCCGCCACGGCAGCCTTGCAGCCGCCGCCGAGAAACTCCACGTCACCCAGACCGCGATCACCGCACGGGTGCAGAAACTCGAAAGCCAGTTGGGCAGCACCCTGTTCGTGCGTAACCGTGCCGGGGCGCGGCTGACGCCCAATGGCGAGGCCTTCGTGGTGTACGCCAATCAACTGGTGGAAACCTGGGAAGCGGCGCGACGGGACTTACCGTTGCCCGAGGGTTACCACGATGTGTTGCACATTGGTGGCGAGGTCAGTCTGTGCAACCCGCTGATGCTCAGTTGGGCCGGCGAGTTGCGAGAGAAAATCCCCAGTCATGCCTTGCGCATGGAGATCCGCGACGGCGAAAACCTGCTGCGCCAACTGGAACTGGGGGTTCTGGATGCGGCGCTGGTCTATCAACCCGAGTATTGGCCACGCCTGCAAGTCGAGCAGATTCTGGAAGAGAAACTCATCCTTGTACGGTTACCCGGTCACCCCGATCCTTACGTGTACATCGACTGGGGCCCGGATTTCCGTCGCCAACACGATGCCGCGTTGCCGGAAAAAGCCAAGGCTGCCCTGAGTTTCAACCTCGGTCCACTGGCCTTGCAGTACATTCTGGAGAATGGCGGCAGCGGCTACTTCCGCACCCGCGTCGTGCAGAGCTACCTGGAAAGCGGCGTGCTTGAGCAAGTGCCCAAGGCCCCGGAATTCAGCTACCCGACCTACCTGGTTTATTCCCGCGATCGCGACTCGGAAACCCTGCAGCGGGCCTTCGATCTATTGCGCGAAGTAATCCGGTCCGATGATGACTGGTCGCAACGCTGGAACCCGCTGACCTGAATCCGCTTTGCACCGGATCATGGCAGTTGTGTCCTCAAGGTTCGGCCCGCCAAAACGCCGGAATCGTCTAATCTGCTGGAGATAACAATAACGACAGGTGATTGCAGTGAGGCAGACCACCGAAGCATTCCGCAGCCGTTACCGCGCCAACATCCATCCGCTCTACAACCCGTGGCTGCACGGCACCTTTGTGCTGTTGTTCGGCCTGTTGGCCATCGCCGCATTCTGGAGCACCGTGCAGCAGGTGCAACCGCTGGAGTGGCTGGCGGTGCCGCTGACTTTGCTGCTTTTCAACCTCGGCATTTACATGGTGCATCGGCACCTGGGCCATCACAAAAAAGCCTTCGCGCGAATGTTCTATGCGCGTCACGCCGGTGACCATCACAGTTTTTTCGCCCCCGGGCACATGACCTATGACAGCGCCCGTGACTGGCGGGTGATCCTGTTTCCGGCCTGGCTGATCGTGTTGCACACACTGGTCATCAGCCTGCCGATCTGGTGGTTGCTCAAGCAGTTCGATGCCAATGTCGCCGGGCTGGTCGGCGGTTGCCTGGTGCTCGGTTACCTGGCCTATGAGGTGTTTCACGCCTGTGAACATCTGCCGCCGCACAATCCGTTGACGCGCCTGCCGTGGATTCGCCAGATGCGTCGCCTGCATGAGCTGCATCACCGGCGCGAGATGATGCAGGAGCGCAATTTCAACATCGTTTTTCCGTTGATGGATTACCTGTTCGGCACCCTCTACTGGGAACCGGAACACGCCACCCCGTACCTGACGAGAACGCCCATGACCCGCATGCAGCATCAGATCGAGATTGCCGGAACCCCCATCGACGTACTCGCCTACGCCAGCACCGTGACCCGTTGGCCGGAATGGCATCCATCGTCGCTCAAGATCAATGGCCAGAAGGGCTCACTGCATGCCGGCGCGCGGTTCGAAGAGGACATTCGCGCCGGTGGCCGCGACGGGCATTTGAGCTGGGTGGTCGACGAGTATTTGCCGGGGCGGCGCTGGAGTGCCCGGGCCGATGGCGATCATGGTCTGTCGTTGGTGGTGACTTACGAATGCGCGGCCGAGGGCAATGGCACGCGGTTCGTCCGCACCCTTGAATACCAGTTCAGTGGCCTGGGAATGCGCATGGCCAACGCACTGCTGCTCAAGCGGCGAATCGATCGCGAGTCGGCCGAATCGATGCTGGCCCTGCGCGAAATGGCGCAAAAGCATCTGGCGCAATCGGGAGTCAATGCGTGAGTCGATTCATCAGGTTGCGCCATTGGCTGCTGCTGGTGATCATCGCCATCGGCGCATTCCTGCTGCTGATGCCGACCAAAGTGCAACCGGTGGCCTGGACGCCACCGCCCGCGCCCTCCCTCACCAGCGGCGTTTATGCCGATAACACGCGACTCAAGGGCGTGGAACGGGTCGGCGCCGCAGACATCGACGGCCCGGAAGCGCTACTGCTGGAAAACGATACGCTGATCACCGGCTTGCATGACGGCCGGCTGATCCGCACCAGTCTCGACGGCAAGGTCACCAAAGTTTTGGCCGACACCGGTGGTCGGCCGTTGGGGCTGGCCCGTCATCCCAATGGCTTGCTGGTGATCGCCGATGCGGTCAAGGGTTTGCTGTCGCTCGACGCTCAGGGTCGACTGGTAGCGATGACTACCGAAGCCAACGGCGTGCCCTTCGGTTTTACCGACGACGTGGCCATCGACAAACCCGGTCACTACGCCTATTTCAGCGACGCTTCCAGTCGCTTCGGCTACGGCAAGGACGGCGAGGCGATCATCGAGCACGGTGGCGACGGTCGTTTGCTGCGTTACGACTTCCAGACCGGCAAGACTTCGGTGTTGCTGGATAAGCTGGAGTTTGCCAACGGCGTCACGCTGGGGCCGGACGATGCCTTTGTGCTGGTCAACGAAACCGGCGCCTATCGCATCAGTCGCTACTGGCTGAGCGGACCGAAAGCCGGCACCCACGATGTGTTTATCGATAACCTGCCCGGTTTGCCGGACAACCTGTCATTCAACGGCCGCGACCGCTTCTGGGTCGCCTTGTATGCACCGCGCAATGCCTTGCTGGATGCCACGGCGGAGCACCCATTCGTTCGCAAGATGATCGTGCGGGCCATGACCGTCCTGCCCAAACCGGTAGAAAAACGCGCCTTTGCGTTGGGGCTGGATGTTGAGGGCAAAGTCATCGCCAATCTGCAGGACGGTAGCGACGGCAATTATTCCCCGATCACGACAGTGCGTGAGTATGGCGACTGGTTGTATTTCGGTTCGTTGAAAGCGAAAAACATGGCGCGATTGCCGCTCAGTACGGCCATGCAATAAACACCACAAAACCTTGTGGGAGCTAGCCTGCTAGCGATAGCGGAGTGTCAGACACCTGTTGATCAACTGACAGACTGTTATCGCTAGCAGGCTAGCTCCCACAGGGTGCAGTGCGCTGGGTTCAATTCAAATCGGAGTCGATACCCTCGTCCTCCGGCACATCATCAATACCCGGTTCTTCTTCAGGATGTTCAGTGGTATGGGCCGGGCTCAACGGTTGTGGATGGGTTGGCATCGGGTCGAAGCCACCCTGCTCTTCGCTGGGATATTTCTGTTTCATGAGGCACCTCGCCTGCCGCCCGTCTTGTCGGGTTCTGAACATTCGAGGTGCCGGTTCTTATCGCCGTTCCAACTTTTCAGTCACCGGTCGTCGGTGACTCATGACCAGGGGTCAGGACGGCGACTGCAGTTGTTTGACGATCTTGTCCTTGACCTCCAGGCGCTTCGCCTTGAGCTTTGTCACCGCGTCATCGCTGGATTTGGCTTGCTCCGCCTTCACCACCTCGGCATCTGCCAGGGAATACTTGTTGATCAGCGAATCCAATAACGGATCCTTGGTGCGTTTCTGCTGGATTTCTTCCTTTGTGCAACTCAGGTCCTGATAAAGGTCATGGGACACCGGCATGGAACACCTCCGTTTGTTGATCGGTAGCAAACGCGACAGATTGCGCTCGCCAACTATCAGAATGGCCTCGGTTAGCCGGTTCTGTCGACCATCTGTCAGACCAGCGGTGTCCATTCGTCGTCCTCCGGTAAATGCGATAAAACCTTTCCCCAGTCGCCGGCCTCCACTGGTTAACGATCACCGTGATCATCTGCGTGGAGAAACACCAATGGACGGATTTAACCTGCGCCACCTCGCTATGGCCGTTGCTTTGAGCACTGGCATGATGGGTGCGGCATTTGCCGCGACTTCCAATGATTTTGTCGACAAGGCCGCTGCCGGCGGCATCGCCGAAATCGAGGCCAGTCGGCTGGCCCTCGAAAAAAGCCAATCGGCGGACATCAAGGCGTTCGCCAACATGATGATTACCGATCATGGCAAGGCCAACGACGAACTGGCGACCATCGCGAAAAAGAACGACATCGAAGTGCCGGACAGCACGACGCTGGTGAAGCAGGCCAAGGAAAAGATCCTCGACATGCGTGACGAATCCTTCGATGCGGCGTATGCCAACAATCAGGTCAAGGCTCACGAAGAAGCCATTGAGCTGTTCAAGAAAGAAGCCAACACCGTGACGGACGACAAAACCAAAGGCGCGGTGGAACTCAAAGGCTTTGCGCAGAAAATGCTGCCGGGTCTGGAAAAACATCTGGATATGGCGAAAAAACTCCAGGCCGCGCATCCGAGCAAATAATCACGCTGCCAATGCAAAAGCCGCATCCAGGATGCGGCTTTCGTGTTTGAGGATCACCTAACCGCCATCGGTATCGATATCGGCATCGGTGTCATCACTGGGCTTGGGTCGATCTGGATTGGGCTTGAAGCCGGGGCTGAACTCATTGTCGTTGTCGGTATGGCGGTTCTTTTGATCAACCGTCTCATCACCGCTTTGCGGCTCCGGGGTGCTTTCCAGGGGTTTGCCAGGGTTTTCGCTCTGCGCTCGATCCCTTTGCGGTGTCATCGTTTGGTCTTTCATGGCTACCTCGCTCGTCACTGCATGTGCGCGGCCGGAATAGTCGAGCCTTGAGGTTTCGAAGTCGCCTGGCCGGCAGGGTTCCCTCGGACCGCTGATTTGCAATGAAAAGCCGCCGTCAGAACCGGCGCCGACTACAGTCCATGTGCAGCGGATGAAAAATGCTCTCGAAAGCGAACAACTATTTCATCCGGCAAATGTCACTGATTGGCGCCGGTCATTTCTTGGGGAGTCGGCGCCTACACTACAAGGAGTCAAGTCTCATGGCGGCACTGCAATCCAGCACACTCGATGCGATGAAGAAGAACCAGGCACAACTGCTTGCCGAATGGACCAACAACCTGGAGGCCAGCGGTTCCACGCGCAACCTCAAGGAGCAGGATCTAAAGCAACAGACCGCAGACTTCCTGCAGCTGATTGTCACCGGCCTGGAAAACGGCAACGGCCAAAATGTGGCGACCTCTGGCTGGGACGAGATTCGCCAGTTTCTGGAAAAGCTCTCCCATAGCCGTGCCCTGCTCGGCCAGGACTCTCAGCAAACCGCCAGTTTTATCTTCGCCTTGAAAGGCCCGTTGTTTGCGCTGCTGCAAAATCACTATCAGGACAGTCCGGCGCTGTTGGCCGAACAGCTTTGGGAAATCTCCGAACTGCTCGATGCCCTCGGCATGCACACCATCCGCACCTTCCAGAAATCCCGTGAAGCGGTGATCAAACGCCAACAGGAAGAACTGCTGGAACTGTCGACCCCGGTGGTCAAGCTCTGGGACGGCGTACTGGCGCTGCCGATGATCGGCACGCTGGATTCGCAACGCACTCAAGTGGTGATGGAATCGCTGTTGCAGCGGATCGTCGACACCGGATCGGAAATCGCCATTATCGACATCACCGGCGTGCCGACCGTCGATACGCTGGTGGCGCAGCACCTGCTCAAGACCGTCACCGCCATTCGCCTGATGGGCGCCGATTGCATCATCAGCGGCGTGCGCCCGCAGATTGCCCAGACCATCGTGCATTTAGGCCTCGACCTGCAAGGCGTCGTCACCAAGGCCAATCTGGCCGATGCCCTGAAACTGGCCCTGACCCGGTTGGGACTGACCATCAGCAAGGCGGTATGAGCCCATGGAGCGCATTCCGATATTGCAGATGGGTGACTTCCTGCTGGTGACGATCCAGGTCGACATGCATGACCAGTTGGCCCTGACCCTACAGGACGACTTGTCCGAGCGGATCAGCCGAACTTCCGCCCGTGGCGTGCTGATTGATATCTCTGCGCTGGACATGGTCGACTCGTTCATCGGCCGGATGATCGGGACCATTTCCGGACTCTCGAAAATCATGGACGCGCAGACGGTGCTGGTCGGCATGCAACCGGCGGTAGCCATCACCCTGGTAGAGCTTGGCCTGACGCTGCCGGGGGTCAGTACCGCATTGAATGTGGAGCGCGGGATGAAACTGCTTCAGGATCGAGTACGTGACCAATGAACGTACGCAGCAGTGGCTCTCATCCGATTCATATCGAGCAGGATGTGGTCCTGGCTCGGCAACTGGCGCGCAAGCTAGCCCAGGAATGCGGCATGCGCCTGATCGACCTGACCAAACTGGTAACCGCCGTCAGCGAACTGGCGCGCAACACCATGGTGTACGGCGGTGGTGGCGACATGGACTGGCAGATCCTCGACGACCAGGCCCGTTGCGGCCTGCGCCTGGTGTTTCGCGACGAAGGCCCCGGCATCCCCGACATCAAACTGGCGATGACCGACGGCTGGACCTCCGGCAGCGGCCTTGGCCTGGGCCTGACCGGTGCCAAACGTCTGGTGGACGAGTTCGAACTCGACACCGCGCCTGGCCAGGGCACTCGCATAACGATCACCAAATGGACATGAACATTGGCAGTTCACTGACGCAAGTGCTGGTGATCGAAGACAGCAGTCAGATCGGTCACGCCCGGCGAACCGCGCAGCAACTGGCGGAAACAAACGGCTTCGACATCACGGATGCCGGGCGCGTGGCGCTGGTTGCCACCGAACTGGCCAGCAATATTCTCAAACACGCCAGCCATGGCGAGCTGCACTTGCGAGTGTTGCCTCGTGCAAACGGCGCCGGCATCGAAATGCTTGCCGTCGACCGCGCCCAAGGCTTCGATTTGCAGGCGTGCCTGACCGATGGATTCTCCACTGGCGGAACTCAGGGCATCGGGCTGGGCGCCGTGTCGCGTCAGACCGAAGTGTTCGACGTCTACGCCGATTCCCGAGGTGCCGTGTTGCTGGCACGCTTGTATCCGCGCCAGGACAAGGCTACGGATCGACGCATTGGCATCAGCCAGCATTCGTTGCGCAACGACCCGGCCTGCGGCGATGTCTGGCACCTGGCGTTCGACGGACCACGCATCAGCGTGCTGGTGATCGACGGCCTGGGCCATGGAGAAGAAGCCGAGCGGGCTGCCCGCGCCGGCGAGAAAGCCTTCGCACTGTCGCCCTTCGCGTCACCGGTGCTGGCACTGGAGGAGATGCATCACGCCATGACCGGTACCCGTGGCGGTGCAGTGGCCGTCGCGCAATTTGACGGCGACGCACTGAAATTCGTCGGTATCGGCAATATCGGCGCCTGCGTCATTGCAGCGGACAAGTCCCGGGGTCTGGCCTCCCATCCCGGCATCGTCGGCGGCCAGTATCGAAAGGCTCAGGCCTTTGACTATGCTCAAGTGAGCGGACAGCTGTTGATCATGTACAGCGACGGCCTGCAATCGCGCTGGAACCTGCAGGATTATCCCGGTCTGGTGCACCGCCATCCCGCCGTGATCGCCGCCATTCTGCACCGTGATTTCTGTCGTGGACGGGACGATGTCACGGTGTTGGTCATTGCTCTGGAGGCCGCCCATGCCTGAAGCACCGATGAGTCAGACTGACGAACAAGCGGCGCTGATCGCCCGGCTGCAAAACGAAGCCGAGGCCCTGCGCGCGGAGCTGGATGAAACCAATCAGGGTGTACTGGCGCTGTATGCGGAACTCGACACCCAGGCCGAACAATTGCGTCAGGCCTCGGACCTGAAAAGTCGCTTTCTTTCCTACATGAGCCATGAATTTCGCACCCCGTTGGGCTCGATCCTGAGCATCGCCAGCCTGTTGACCGATGAACTCGACGGGCCATTGAGCCCCGAACAGCACAAACAAGTGGCCTTCGTCAGCGGTTCCGCCCGTGAGCTGAGCGATATGGTCGACGATCTGCTGGACCTGGCGAAGATCGAAGCCGGGCGCATCACCATTTCCCCGGCGTGGTTCGACATGTTCGACCTGTTCGCAGCACTGCGCGGTATGTTTCGGCCAATTGTCGATGCAACCGCCGTGGACCTGATTTTCGAGGAGCCGGTGGGACTGCCTCGGCTGTACACCGACGACAAGAAACTCGCGCAGATCCTGCGCAATTTCATTTCCAACTCGCTGAAGTTCACCACCCGTGGAGAAGTCCGGGTGTCGGCGCGTCTGGAAAACAGCTCCCATGTGCGCTTTGCCGTCAACGACACCGGAATAGGTATCGCTGCCGAGCTACATGGCGCATTGTTCGAAGACTTTTCCCAGGTCGACTCACCGTTGCAAAAGCGCCTGCGTGGAACCGGGCTCGGATTGTCCCTGTGCAAGCGCTTCGCTGGTTTGCTGGGTGGCGAAGTCGGGCTCCAGAGTACGCCGGGCACCGGCTCGACCTTTTTCGTGATCATCCCGCTGGCCATCGCCACGGAGCCTGCCGATGAAACGTGACCTGCGCCTGCTGATCGTCGACGACAACGTCGCCACGCGCTATGCCCTGCGCCGACGCCTTGAGCGTCATGGCTATGAAGTGCTCGAAGCCGGTACCGGCAGCGAGGGCCTGGAGTTGATCGACAGTGTCACCATCGAGGCACTGATTCTCGACGTCAACCTGCCCGACATGAGTGGCTTCGACATCGTCCGCATACTGCGCTCGGACCCCGCGACCGCCCTGCTCCCGGTGATCCACGTGTCGGCCGCCTCGATCCAGACCGGCGACATCATCACCGGCCTGGATGCCGGCGCCGATGCTTACCTGATCCACCCGGTGGACCCGGACGTGTTGCTGGCGACGCTGCGCACCTTGCTACGGGTGCGTGAAACGGAAAATGCCCTGCGGGAAAGCGAGGCGCGCTTTCGCGAGATTTTCATCAATGTCTCGGCGCCCATTGCTGTGCTGGATGCCCAGCTCAAGGTGCATGAATGCAACCATGCCTTCTCCCGGTTGATTCAGGACAACCTCACGCCTGACACGCTGCGCGAGTGCTTCGCCGACGACCAACCCGGCATCATCGACGAACTGCGCCTGCGCCTGAGCTATGGCGAGCGCTGGAAAGGCACCTTGAGCATGCGGGTCCAGGGCGAAATCCGCGAAACCGAGTGGCAGATCTCGCCCTACCGTTCACCGGAACTCAGCCTGGTGTTTGTCGAGGATGTCACCGAGCACCGCCACCGCGAGCGCTCGCACCTGGCGCGGCTGGACGACGCCACCACTCAACTGGCCAAGGAAGTCGCCGAACGCGTGCGCACTGAAGCCCAGTTGTTGCAGGTGCAGAAAATGGACGCATTGGGCAAGCTCACCGGCGGCATTGCCCACGACTTCAACAATTTGCTCACCGGCATCATCACCAGCCTGGAACTGATCCAGAAACGTGTCGCCGATGCGCGTACCGACAAGGTTCAGTTCTACACCGAAGCGGCGTTGAATTCGGCGATGAGCGCAGCCTCCCTGACCCATCGCCTGCTGGCATTCGCCCGGCAACAGCCGCTCGACACACGACCCGTTGATATCAACGAGAACATCCGCTCCCTTGAAGAACTGCTGGTGCGGACCATCGGCGAACGCATTGCCCTGAAACTTGAATTGACGAGCAAAGCGGCGATTGCCCTGGTCGACCCGATCCAGCTGGAAAGCGCCGTGCTCAATCTGGTGATCAACGCGCGCGATGCCCTGCCCCAGGGCGGCAATATCTGGGTCAACACCTATGCGGCCTATTCCCATGGTGATCCCAACCTGGCCGATGGCGCGTATGTCGCGTTGTCAGTGCGCGACGACGGCACCGGTATCGAGCACAGCGTGATCGACAAGGTGTTCGATCCGTTCTTCACCACCAAACCGCTGGGCCAGGGCACCGGGCTCGGGTTGTCGACCATCTATGGTTTTGCCCGTCAGTCCGGTGGCGATGCACACATCCGCAGCGTGGCGCGGCGGGGCACCGAAGTGACCATCATGCTGCCGGCCAGCTCCGATCCGACGGCCAGCGAAGTGTTGCCCACCGCTGTCGATCCGCAAGGCTCCGGCGAACACATATTGATCGTCGAGGACACGCCGTCCGTGCGCATGTTCGTGGCTGAAGTGCTGGTGGACGCCGGTTACCGCTGCACACAAGTGGCTGACATCGAGGGGGCTCTGGAACGCCTGCAGAATGATCAAACCATCGACCTGCTGCTGACCGACGTCGGCCTGCCACGCATGAGCGGCCGCGAGCTGGCCGATGTCGCCCGAGGCTGGCGCAACAAACTGCCGATCCTGTTCATGACCGGCTACGCCGAAACCGCGATCAACCGTCAGGTGTTTCTGGGGGAAGGCATGGAAATGCTGATCAAGCCGTTCCAGATCAATGAACTGCTGGACAAGGTACGGCGTACGATCGATGGCGCCTGAAAGATCAAAAAGGTCGTCCGAAGGCTCGGGCCGCGATCGGACGATCTTTTGATTCAGCTCACAACAAAGCCCTGGCCAAAAACGGCGCCGTCCGGCTCTTCTTGCTCTTCGCCACTTTCTGCGGCGTCCCCGCCACGACAATCCTGCCACCCTGATCCCCGGCCCCCGGTCCGATGTCGATCACCCAGTCACTCTGCGCCACCACGCGCATCTCATGTTCGACGACGATCACCGTGTGCCCTGCCGTCACCAGGTTGTTCAACTGTTCGAGCAAGCGATCGACGTCCCGCGGATGCAGCCCGGTGGTCGGTTCGTCGAGCACGTACAGCGTCGCTCCGCGCTGATTGCGTTGCAGTTCGGTGGCCAGTTTGATGCGCTGGGCTTCGCCGCCGGACAGCTCTGTCGCCGGTTGACCGAGGCGCAGATAACCCAGCCCGATATCGCGCAGCACCTCCAGCGAGCGACGGATTGACGCTTGTTCAGCGAACACTTCCACGGCTTGATCCACGGTCAGTTGCAGCACCTGGGCAATGTTGCGGCCCTGCCAGGTGATCGCCAGCGTCTCGGGGTTGTAGCGCGCGCCATGGCAGGTTGGGCATGGTGCATACACGCTGGGCATGAACAGCAATTCGACGCTGACAAAACCCTCGCCTTCACACGTCGCGCAGCGGCCCTTGGCGACGTTGAAGGAAAATTGCCCGGCGTCATAGCCCGCCGCCTGCGCCTCGGGCGTGGCGGCGTAGAGCTTGCGCACGTTGTCGAACAGCCCGGTGTAGGTCGCGAGGTTGGAGCGCGGGGTGCGGCCGATGGGTTTCTGGTCGACTTGCACAAGACGCTTGATCGACGCCAACCCTGCCGTGACTTGGCCGCCACTGGTTTGCGGCGCATCGTCTTCCAGGCTCGGTTCTTCCGCGTCACTCTCGGCGACCGGGCGCCCGAGGTGCGTGCCGACCAGTTCGAGCAAGGCCTGGCTGACCAGACTCGATTTACCGGAACCTGAAACGCCAGTCACCGCTGTGAAACAACCCAGCGGAAACTCAACGCTGAGGTTGTTCAGGTTGTTGCGGGTGATGCCTTCCAGCCGCAGCCAGTCGCTGGCCTTGCGGCTGACTCGCGGCTGGCTGACTTGCTCGGCGAACAGATAGGCGCGGGTTTGCGAATCGGCAACGTCAGCCAGCCCGGCTGGCGCGCCGCTGTACAGCACCCGCCCGCCATGCTCGCCCGCCGCCGGGCCGACGTCGATCAACCAGTCGGCGCGGCGCATGGTTTCCAGATCATGCTCGACCACAAACAAGGTATTGCCCGCAGCTTTCAAGCGCTGCAAGGCTTCGAACAGCGCCTCGCCATCTGCCGGGTGCAGGCCCGCAGATGGCTCGTCCAGCACGTAGATCACGCCGAACAATTGCGACCCCAGCTGCGTGGCCAGGCGCAGGCGCTGCAATTCGCCGGACGACAGCGTTGGCGTGCTGCGCTCCAGCGCCAGGTAACCGAGGCCCAGATCGGTCAGGGTGCTGACCCGCTCCAGCAAATCCTGGGCGATCCGCTGCGCGGCCAGACGTTTTTCCACTGACAGGTTCGGTGTGTGCCGCACATCCGGGGCATTGGCATGGCCGCTGGCGCCGTGGGCTACACGCTGTTCACGGGCCTCGCGGGTCTGGTTGTGAGTCAGCACTTCGCCCGCCTCTTCACCTTCTTCAAGGTAATGCTGGGCTGCGACCGGTTTCAGTACTTCGGCCACCTGCAGCAACGGCATCTGCGACAACGCGCCAATGTCATAACCGGCGAAGGTCACCGATAACGCCTCGCGCTTCAGACGTTTGCCGTCGCACAGCGGGCAAGGACTGCCCAGCATGAATTGCGAGACACGCTTCTTCATCAGTGCACTTTGCGAATGGGTGAACGTGTGCAGGATGTAGCGGCGCGCGCCGGTGAAGGTGCCTTGGTAACTCGGCTCCATTTTGCGCTTGAGGGCGACGCGGGTTTCTTCCGGCGTAAGCCCGGCGTAAACCGGCACCGTCGGGGTTTCTTCGGTGAAGAGAATCCAGTCGCGCTGCTTTTTCGGCAGATCGCGCCAAGGGATATCGACGTCGTAGCCCATGGTCACCAGAATGTCCCGCAGGTTCTGGCCTTGCCACGCCAAGGGCCATGAGGCGACCGCGCGCTGACGGATGGTCAGGCTCGGGTCCGGCACCATCAACGCTTCGGTGACTTCATACACCCGGCCCAAACCATGGCACTCGGGACACGCGCCTTGCGGCGTGTTCGGTGAAAAGTCTTCGGCGTACAGCATCGGCTGCCCCGCCGGGTAACTGCCGGCGCGGGAGTACAGCATGCGGATCAAACTCGACAAGGTCGTCACGCTGCCCACCGAAGACCGCGTACTCGGCGTGCCCCGTTGCTGCTGCAAGGCTACCGCTGGCGGCAGACCTTCGATGGAATCCACGTCAGGCACGCCGACCTGATCGATCAACCGCCGCGCATACGGCGCCACCGACTCGAAGTAACGACGCTGTGCTTCAGCGTACAAGGTCGAAAACGCCAGGGACGACTTGCCCGAACCGGACACCCCGGTGAACACCACCAGGGCGTCGCGGGGAATATCGACGTCGACGTTCTTGAGGTTGTGTTCCCGGGCGCCACGCACCCTGACCATGCCGGAGGGAGGGGTGAAGGTCATCATGCGGCCTTGTTCAAAAGTTGATGGATAGACGCGGCAGCTCCTACACAGGATTTGTGATCAGCCATTGAGCACTGTGCGAATCATTCGAGCCAGCGATTGCGGGCTATAGGGTTTGCTCAACAAATGGGTATCCGGGCTGAGCTGGTTATTGCGCGAGATAATGTCACGGGTATGCCCCGAGGTGAACAGCACCGCCACCGGAGGATTTTGCACTTTGGCCCATGCGACCAGATCGGAGCTCTTGATCAGGCCGGGCATGACCACATCGGTGAAGATCAAGTCCACCTGCGCGCCCTCCAGCAGCATTTGCATGGCGATGTCGGCGTTGCCAGCCGTCAGCACCTGATAGCCCTCTTCACGCAGCAACTCCACCGACGAAGCACGCACCGCTTCGTTGTCCTCCACTACCAGCACCCGCTCGTGTCCGCCCCGCTGATGCGTGTCCGGGATGGTTGTTTCACTGTCCATGGAACGCAGGCTGCGGGGGAAATACAGCTGCACCCGCGTGCCCTCGCCGACGACGCTGGACATCTCGATATGGCCGCCACTCTGCTTGACGAAACCGAACACCATGCTCAACCCCAGCCCCGTGCCCTGGCCGTCGGGTTTGGTGGTGAAAAACGGCTCGAAGGCCTGCGCGAGTACTTGCGCCGGCATGCCGACTCCCGTGTCAGCCACACAGACCTGCACATAGTCCCCGGCCACAATGCCTTTGCCTGCGCAAAACGCGCGATCGAGGCTGATGTTGTCGGCGCTGAGGTCGATGGTGCCTTCGCCCTTCATCGCATCGCGGGCGTTGATCGCCAGGTTGAGGATGGCGTTTTCCAGTTGATTGCGGTCGACGAACACCGGCCAGCAATCAACGGGGGCGGCCATGTTGACCTGGATGGTTTCCCCCAGCGCTCGCTGCAACAGTTCGCCGAGGCCGTCGAAGATCTGCTGTGGCGTACAAGTCGCCGGGGACAGCGGCTGGCGGCGCGCGAAAGCCAACAACTGTGAAGACAGCTTTGCACCGCGCTCGACGGCGGCAATGGAAGCGCTGACCCGACGCTGCACGTTGGCGTTACCCGCTTCGTGCCGGGCCAACAAGTGCAGGTTGCCGGCGATCACTTGCAGCAGGTTATTGAAGTCGTGAGCCACGCCACCGGTGAGGCCACCGATGGCTTCGAGCTTCTGTGACTGGCGCAATTGCTCTTCGGCCGCCAGCCGCGCTTCGACTTCGTCGGCCACCCGTTGTTCCAGGTTGCGGGTGAACCTGAGCAGCGATTCTTCGGCGGTCTTGCGTTCATGGATGTCGATCAACACGCCGGGAAAACGAAAGGCCTCGCCCTGCTCGTTGAACTCGCAACAACCGCTGGCCAGCACCCACAGATAACTGCCATCGGGACGCAGAATGCGGTACTCGACGTTGTAGGCCTCGCCGGTTTCAACCGACAGCTTGACCCGTTCCTGCACCCAGTTGCGGTCATCCGGATGGATCCGTGTTTCGGCGAATGCCTGTGACAAGTTGCTCAGGTCTTGCCCCGCCGGATAGGAAAAGGTACGAGCAAAACGCTCATCGCCGGACAGCACGTTGGCCTTGATGTCCCAGACGAAGGAACCGAGCAACGCCCCGGCATTCAGCGCCAGGCGCACCCGTTCGTTGTCGGCGCGATAGGCATCTTCGGCAGTTTGGCGGCGTTGCTCGGAAATCACCCGCTCAGTGGTTTCGACCACCATCGCCATGACCCCGGCCGGACGTCCGTCATCATCGGCAACCGGGCTGTAATAGAGGTCCATCCAGACCTGTTCGGGAACCCCGTCGCGCAGCAGCACCAGCTCTTTGTTGCGATAGGACAACGTTCCCCCGGCCAGGCACGTATCCACCACATGCCGGTTGAACTCGGCGACTTCCGGCCAGCCCAGTTCCACCGGGGAACCCAACAGATAAGGATGGCGCCCGCCGGCAAATGTCGAATAGGTGTCGTTGTAGATCATGTAGCCGGGCCGGCCCCAGAGCATCACCATCGGCAACGGTGACGCGAGCATCAGTTGCACCGCACTGCTCAGGCTCCGAGTCCAGGAATCAAGAGCACCCAGCTCGGTCCGGCTCCAGTCGAACGCACGAATGCGCCCGGCCATTTCGCCGCTCCAGCCGGAACACCCGTGGCTATCGTCTAGAAACTGCATCGCTTGGCTCTATCCCGGTCATCCGCACCCGTTTGTTTCGAGCACGGTGAACGTTATTCGTTTCATAGAGGTATAGCTGAATCTCATCTCCCGGGCTTTTGTGGCATGCACCGCCAACTGTAGGAGCTGCCGCAGGC
>NZ_JBSVXD010000038.1:0-37748 GCF_054070755.1 Pseudomonas sp. SDO5591_S426
CTTTTGACTTTGATTTTCAAGATCAAAAGATCGCAGCCTTCGGCAGCTCCTACAGAACGTTGTTTCAGCGTGACTGCGCCTGCTCCACCAACCACCCCATCAACTCGCGTAACTTCGGTGAAGGCCCGGGTTTTTCCGGGAACACCAGGTAATACGCCAGTCCCGTAGTCACCTTCAATTCAAACGGCATGACCAGACGCCCGGCATCCAGGTCATCGCCGATCAGCGACCAATCGCCAATCGCCACACCCGTCCCTTGGGACGCCATCGACATCGCCAGATCGAGCGTTTCGAAATGCTGGCCCTTGCCGACATTGGTCAGATGCACATCCGCCGCTTTCAGCCAGGCCTTCCAGTCGCGCTCATCGCGCGTCGGGTGCAGCAGCAGGTGTTGTTGCAGGTCGGCCGGCGTCTGCAAAGCTATTGCCCCGTCGAGCATCGGCCGGGAACACACCGGCGTCAGTTTCTCATCGAAGAGTTTTTGCGACTCCAGCGAAGTGTCCGGCGGCGTGCCGTACATCACCGCTGCATCAAATTGTTCACGATGAAAATCCACACCGTGCTTGACCGTGGTGGTCAGTTCCACCGGCACGTCCGGGCGTTCCTTTTGCCATTGCAACAGTCGCGGCAGCAACCAGCGCATGACGCAGGTCGGCGCCTTGAGTTGCAGGGTTTCGCGCTTCTCGCCGATCTGCTCAACGGCCTCGTCGATCAAACCGAAAATCTGCTGCACCCGTGGCAGCCATTCCCGTCCCTCGGCCGTCAGATCAAGGCCGCGGGCCTGACGAATGAACAGTTCATAACCGAGGAAATCTTCCAGCCCGGCGATCTGTCGGCTCACCGCACCTTGGGTGATGTGAAGTTGCTCGGCGGCCCGGGTGAAATTGCAGCACTGCGCGGTAATCAGAAATGTGTGCAGCGCCGGCAGGGGAGGCAATCGTTTCATTGGGATCCAAGGTATGACGTGAGGACATGGCTAGTATGACTTTTTATCCATTGTTGCGGCTACGTGTCGCCCGTTCCAATGAGGCCATCCCTGGACCTGCGAATCCATCATAAACACAGCGCAGGCCCGGCGTCTCAAATCGAACAAGAAGGGCAATTCACATGGCGACGTGCGGCGAAGTATTGGTCAAGTTACTCGAAGACTACGGTGTTGAGCAGGTGTTCGGCATTCCCGGGGTTCACACCGTGGAGCTGTATCGCGGGCTGGCCCGTTCGAGCATCAACCATGTGACGCCGCGTCACGAACAGGGCGCCGGTTTCATGGCCGACGGCTACGCCCGCACCAGCGGCAAACCGGGTGTGTGCTTCATCATCACCGGCCCTGGCATGACCAACATCACCACCGCGATGGGCCAGGCGTACGCCGATTCGATCCCGATGCTGGTGATTTCCAGCGTGCAATCGCGCAACCAGTTGGGTGGCGGTCGCGGCAAGCTGCATGAGCTGCCGAACCAGGGCGCGCTGTGTGCCGGTGTCGCGGCGTTTTCCCACACGCTGATGTCGGCGTCCGAGTTGCCGGGCGTGCTGGCCCGCGCGTTCTCGCTGTTCCAGGCCGGTCGTCCGCGCCCGGTGCACATCGAAATTCCACTGGACGTGTTGGTTGAAGACGCCGACGACCTGCTCAGCAGCCTGCCGGTGAACATTGACCGCGCCGGTGCTTCGCCGTCGGCCGTTTCGCGTATGACCGAATTGCTGGCCGGCGCCAAGCGTCCGCTGATTCTTGCCGGTGGCGGCGCCATCGATGCCGCCGCCGAGCTGACTGAGCTGGCCGAGTTGCTGGACGCTCCGGTGGCGCTGACCATCAATGCCAAGGGCATGCTCGAATCCGCTCACCCGCTGCTGATCGGTTCGACCCAGAGCCTGGTCGCCACCCGTGCGCTGGTCGCCGAAGCCGACGTGGTTCTGGCCATCGGCACCGAGCTGGCCGAGACCGACTACGACGTCACCTTCGCCGGTGGTTTCGAGATTCCCGGCAAGCTGCTGCGCATCGATATCGACCCGGACCAGACCGTGCGCAATTACCCGCCGCACGTGGCATTGGTCTCAGACTCGCGCAACGCCGCTCAGGCACTGCTCAGCGCGTTGTCGCACAAGTCGCTGGCCGAGCGCCGCAACGATTGGGGCCAAGTGCGCGCCGCACGTCTGCGTGAAGAACTGGCCGCGAGCTGGGATGCACCGACCCTGGCCCAGACCCGTTTTCTCGAAACCGTTTTGCATGAATTGCCGAACGCCGTGTTCGTCGGCGATTCGACCCAACCGGTGTACACCGGCAATCTGACGTTCAACCCGGAGCGCCCGCGTCGCTGGTTCAACTCGTCCACCGGTTACGGCACCCTCGGTTACGCCTTGCCGGCGGCGATTGGCGCCTGGCTCGGTGGCAGCACTGAGAGCGGCGCGCGTCCGCCAGTGGTCTGCCTGATCGGCGACGGCGGCCTGCAATTCACCCTGCCGGAACTGGCCAGCGCCGTAGAAGCACGCACCCCGGTGATCGTGCTGCTGTGGAATAACCAGGGCTACGAAGAGATCAAGAAATACATGGTCAACCGCGCCATCGAGCCGGTTGGCGTCGACATCTACACCCCGGATTTCATCGGTGTAGCCAAGGCACTGGGTTGCGCTGCCGAGGCAGTCAGCGGCGTCGAGCAACTGCGCGGTGCGCTGCGTGCAGCCACTGATCGCCAAGGCCCGACCCTGATCGAAATCGATCAGACCGAGTGGATGAAGGCGGTGTCGAAATGACCTTCCCGACTACCCTGGATGGCCTGTTCATCGACGGCCAATGGTCGGCCGGCAACGAGCACCTGCGCGTAATCAACCCGGCGACCGAAGCGCTGCTGACCACCGTCGTGGGCGGTGATGAGCAGGCGGTCGATCAAGCGGTCAGCGCTGCGACCCGAGCCTTCGCCGACTGGTCGAAAACCACTGGCGCCGAACGCGGCGCGATCCTGCGCAAAATCGCTGCTGGCGTGCAGGCCGGTCGTGAGCAGTTGATGCATTTGCAATCGAGCAACAACGGCAAGCCACAGTTCGAAGCGGCCATCGACGTCGATGACGTGATCGCCACGTTCGAGTATTACGCCGGTCTGGCTGAGGGGCTCGACGCCAAGCAAGACAGCGCGGTAGAGCTGCCGACCGACGATTTCAGCGCTCGCTTGCGCCGTGAGCCGTGCGGTGTGGTCGGCCTGATCGTGCCGTGGAATTTCCCGATGGTCACCACCGCGTGGAAACTCGCCCCGGCGCTGGCCGCCGGTTGCTGCGTGGTGCTCAAGCCTTCTGAAGTGACACCGCTGCCGGAGCTGGAACTGGCGGCGATCATCGCCGAAGCAGGCTTGCCGGCCGGCGTGTTCAACGTGGTGTGCGGCACCGGCCTGGCCGTTGGCGCGCCACTGTCGGCTGACCCGCGTATCGCCAAGATTTCCTTCACCGGCAGCAACGCGGTGGGCGTGCAGGTCATGCAGCGCGCAGCAGAAACCGTCAAAGGCGTGAGCCTGGAACTGGGCGGCAAATCTTCGCTGCTGGTGCTGGCCGATGCCGATCTCGAATTGGCGGTGGAAGTGGCCTGTGGCGGCGGTTTTTTCAACGCCGGGCAGATGTGCTCCGCCACCAGCCGCGTGCTGGTCGCCGATGAACTGGCCGATGAATTCCTCACCCGTTTGAAGGCGCGTGCCGAAGCGATTCGAGTAGCCGATCCGTTCGACCCGAATGTGGAAATGGGTGCACTGGTCAATCAGGCGCAATACCAACGCGTGCTCGGCCATATCGATCGTGGTTTGAGTGCCGGCGCCAAGTTGATTTGCGGCGGCAATCGTCCGGCGGATCTGCCGCGCGGATATTTTTTGCAGCCGACGATTTTCACCGAAGTGCCCCTCGACAGTGCGCTGTGGTGTGAAGAGATTTTCGGCCCGGTGATTTGCGTGCGCAGTTTCGCCTCCGAAGCCGAGGCGATTGCCCTGGCCAACGACAGCCAGTTCGGTCTGGTGGCCAGTGTGGTCACGCGCAATGCCGAAGCCGCCGACCGCGTCGCCAATGCTTTGCAGGCGGGGCTTGTGTGGATCAACGCGCCGCAGGTGATCTTCCCGCAGACCGCCTGGGGTGGCTACAAGCAGAGCAGCATCGGCCGTGAATTGGGACCGTGGGGCTTGCAGGCTTTTCAGGAAATCAAACACGTGATTCGGGCTGTCTGACGCCTCTCACTGTAGGAGCGAGCCTGCTCGCGATGGACGTAAACGATGACGCGGGATTGCCTGGAAATACACGGCGCCCGTGCACCCATCGCGAGCAGGCTCGCTCCTACATGAGGCATGCGCCGGGGTCATGGCTTCAATGAGTTTTTATCGATAGTCAGCGGTTTAGCGCAACCTCAGGATGAACTCACTGGTTCAATCAACCTCCCGAAAATAGAGGGGTAAACGCTGACCCAGTCGCGCGGATGCAACAGTTTCGACCTGCCTTATACCTACAAAAACAAAGGGAGTCCGTAATGGGCGAGCATGATCTGAACAGACGTCAATTCATCAAGACCGTGGGCGTAGCCTCGGTTGCAGCGGCCGCCATGAGCTTGCCGTTCGTCAAGGCCAATGCCAGCGATACACGCTTCACTGGCAAGACCCTGCGTCTGCTGACCTGGTCCGACGACACTGGTCTGGCTGCACTGCGCAACATCGCAGCAACCTTCGAAGACAAGTACGGTTGCAAGGTCATCGCCGACCGCACCGGCAGTACCTCGGAAATGGTCGCCAAACTCAAGGCCGGCGGTGATCGTCCGCAGTACGACATCATCACCCTGGCTGGCGTCGGCGCCGAAGGTCTGGCCGCCGCCGACCTGCTGGAAAAACCCGACCTCAACCGCATTCCCAACCTGGTTGACGTGCCGGAGAAATACCGCACTGGCGCCAATGGCCACGGCATCGGTTACCTGCTGTGGTGCAACAGCCTGGTCTACAGCACCCGCACCCAGAAAGAAGCCCCAACCAGCTACGCCTCCCTGTGGGACGCCGACGCGGCACCGAACATTTTCCTGCCGCCGCCGAACTGGACCGAGGCCATGGACCTGATCATCATCGCCGCCAAACTGGCCGGTGGTGACGAGCACAACATCGAGCCGGGCTTCAAGAAACTCGCCGAACTGAAAGACCGCGTGGTGACCCTCGGCGAAAACCCGAACCAGATCGCCGAGCTGTTCCGCACCGGCTCCCTGGACATGGGTGGCCTGTACGCCCCGGCCTTCTTCCCGAAACAGATCCGCGATCCGGCCTACGGCCTGGGCGCCACGTTCGGCATGAAGGAAGGTTTCTACACCGACCTTATGCTCTCGGTAATGCCGAAGAATCGTCCGGGCGACACCGACATGGCCTACGCCTTCATCAACCATTCTCTGGACCCGCTGGTGCAGGGCAAGATGGCTGAGGACATCTACAACGGCCCGGTCAACGCCAAGGCGATCATCTCCGCCGAAGCGCGCAAGAGCCCGTACATCCTCACACCGGAGCAGATCGCCGAGAAGGCGATCATGCACGACAACGCCTTCCTGGCCTCCGTGCATGACCAATGGATTCGTCGTTACACGGAAATCTTTTCTTCCTGATCCGTAGGAGCTGCCGAAGGCCGCGATCTTTTGATCCTGCTCTTCGGTGGCTTTGAAAAAGATCAAAAGATCGCAGCCTGCGGCAGCTCCTACAGGGGGCCGTGAGCGCTGAATTTCTGATCTTCCATTGACGAGACCCTTTGCTATGGAACACCAACCTTTGACCCATCCGGTCAGCGCCGCTGTGTCGCGCCCGCGCTTCGGCGTTTCGCCGACCGCGCGGGCCTGGTTTTTCCTCTCGCCGTCGATGCTGTTTCTCGGCGTGCTGATCGCTGCCAGCCTGTTGGTCCTGCGCATGAGCGTGGGTACCAAGGGTGCGGAATGGTCCGGGTTCAGCCTGGCCAGCTACGCCCAGTTGCTGGAACCCTACTACCTCAAATCGCTGATGCTGACGCTGCGCCTGGCGCTGATCAGCGCGGTGATCGCCGTGATTCTGGCGATCCCGGTGGCCTACACCATGTCGCGCCTGACCTCGCCCTTCGTGCGACGGATTTTCCTGGCGGCGGTGCTGCTGCCATTGCTGGTCAACCTGCTGCTGCAAAGCTACGGCTGGCTGGTGATTCTCGGCCCCGGCGGCATGCTCAACCAGACATTGATGGGCCTGGGCCTGATCAAGCGCCCGATCATGCTGTTGTACAACCAGAACGGCGTATTGATGGGCCTGGTGCAGACCGCTTTCCCGCTGGCCGTGTTGCCGATCGCCAGCGCCATGCGCGGCGTCGCCCGCAGCTACGAAGAAGCCGCCGCGACCTTAGGCGCCAGTCGCTTCCAGGTGTTCCGCCAAGTGGTGTTGCCGATGAGTCTGCCGGGGATCATCACCGGCGCGACGCTGGTATTCGCCTACAACGCCAGCAGTTTCGTGGTGCCGTTGCTGCTCGGTGGTCGCCGCGTGCCGATGCTCGCGGTGATGGTGCATGACCAGATCGCCCCGCTGATGAACTGGCCCGCCGCGTCGGCCGCCGGTGTGGTGCTGATCGTCACCACCCTCGCGATCATGACTTTGTCCGAATACATCACCGGCCGTCGTCGGCGCATGCTGGAGGCTTCGCAATGAGTACCCTGACCAAGAAGCGCCAGTCGCTGTTGCCGGGTGACACCGGCAAGTTCGCCGGCATCCTCTCCGGCTTCATCCTGCTGTTGGCGGTGTTGCCGATCCTGACCATGATCGTCATGTCCTTCAGCGGCGCATCGAACCTCGACTTCCCGCCGAGCAGCTACAGCCTGCAATGGTACAAGGCTGCCTGGAACACCTTCGTCTCGCCGGATTCCAGCGACGTGCTGAGCCTCGGCCAAGCCATGACCACCAGCCTGATGGTGTCGTGCCTGACCATGATTTTTGCCACGCTGATCGCGGTGCCCGCGGCTTACGCGCTGACCCGTTGCGAGTTCCGCGGCAAGGCCGTGGCGATGCAACTGATGTCGTTGCCGCTGGTGTTCCCGATGGTGGTGTTGGGCCTGGCGTTGCTGCTGGTGTTCGACAGCCTGCCGTTCCACATGACCACCTCGCGGCTGGTGATTGCCCACGTAATTCTCGCGCTGCCATTCGTGGTGAAAAACTGCACGGCGGCGATGCTCTCCATCGGCACGGAAGTCGAGGAGGCCGCGCAAATGCTCGGCGCTTCACCGATGCGGGCGATCATCGATGTGGTGGTGCCGTTGATGAAGTCGGGGATTCTGGCGGGCATGCTGTTGGCGTTCATCGTCTCGTTCAACGAATTCACTGTGACCTATTTCCTCTACACCATCGACGTCATGACCGTGCCGATCTGGATGTACAGCCGCACCGTGTCCTCGCTCGATCCAACCGTATTTTCGTTTGCCGTGCTGATCGTGCTGATCGACTTCGTCCTGATCTGGGCGCTGGAGAAGCTGGTCGGTGAAGGTGGCGTTTCGTTCTGATTCTTGAGGTGATTTATGTCTGGTCTGATTCTGGAAAACGTCGAGAAACACTACGGCTCGGCCTGCGCGGTAAAGGATGTGAACCTGCATTTGCCTGAGGGCAAACTGGTGTGTTTCCTCGGGCCGTCGGGCTGCGGCAAAACCACGTTGCTGCGGATGATTGCCGGGCTGGAAACCCTGACCGGCGGCGAGATCCGCCTGGATGGCGAAGACATCGGCCACACCCCGGCGCACCTGCGTAACTTCGGCATGGTGTTCCAGTCGCTGGCGCTGTTCCCGCACATGACCGTGGGCGAAAACATCGCTTATCCGCTGAAACTTCGCGGGGTCAGCAAGGCTGACCAGCAGGCGCGGGTGGTGGAGTTGCTGGAACTGATTCAGCTGCAACCGATGATCAATCGTCCGGTGGCCAAACTCTCCGGCGGCCAGCGTCAGCGCGTGGCGATTGCCCGGGCGATCGCCAATCACCCGAAAATCCTGTTGCTCGACGAACCGCTGTCGGCGCTGGACGCCAAGCTGCGCGAGTCGATGCAAGTGGAAATCCGTCAACTGCAACAACGGCTGAACATCACCACCATCATGGTGACTCACGACCAGCGTGAGGCCATGACCATGGCCGATATCGTGGTCGTGCTGGGTGAGCACAAGGTGCAGCAGGTGGGCACGCCGATTGAAATCTACCGCCATCCGGCCAACGAATTCGTCGCCGACTTCATCGGCTCCGGCAACATCTTCCCGGCCACGGCGCTGGGCGACGGCAAGGTCAGCCTGCCGGGCGGCGATGCGCTGCAAGTGCCGATCTGCAGCAGCATTGTCGTCGGTGAGAAAGTGAAGATGCTGATTCGCCCGGAAGACCTGCAACTGTCGGCACCGCAGGCGACGGCGGGCAATCGCTTGCTGGGCAAGGTGACGTTTGTGCGGGATATTGGTGCGACCATCGAGACGACGGTGGAGTGTTCCGGGGTTTCGTTTACGGCGCTGAGCACGCCGTGTCAGGGGTTTGGTTTGAGTGTTGGGCATCCGGTGTCGGTGACATTGCCGGCCGAGGCTTGCCGGGTACTCGGGGCCTGATCCAGGATTTCTATTGCCTCAGTTGGCCTCATCGCTGGCAAGCCAGCTCCCACAGGGTTCGGTGGTGTTCATACAATTTTGTGGCCACCAATTAACTTTGTGGGAGCTGGCTTGCCAGTGATGGGGCCATCAGCCACACAAAAAATGCTGGATCAGACTGACAACCGCAACCGCGCCAAATCCCTCAACGGCGGTGCCCCGAACAACCGACTGTATTCGCGGCTGAATTGCGACGGGCTTTCATACCCGACCCGATAACCCGCCGCCGAAGCCTCCAACCCTTCCGCCAGCATCAACCGCCGCGCTTCCTGCAACCGCAACTGCTTCTGATACTGCAACGGACTCATCGCCGTCATCGCCTTGAAGCGGTGATGCAGCGTCGACACGCTCAAATTCACTTCCTTGGCCAGATCATCGATGCGCAGCGGTTGCTCATAGTTGCCGTTGAGCCACTTGATCGCCTGACTGATGCGATGGCTCTGACTGTTGGCGATAGCGATTTCATACAGCCGATGGCCCTGCTTGCTGCGCAATAGCCGATAGAGAATCTCCCGACGGATCAGCGGCGCGAGCATGGCGATGTCTTTCGGCGTGTCGAGCAAACGTGCCAGGCGCAGTACGGCGTCGAGCATCGCGGTATCCAGCCGTTCGACATACAGCCCGCGCCCGGTCGGCCGGGTGGGCACGCCGATTGGGCCGGCGTCGGCGATCAACGCGGAAATTTCCGCCGGGTCGATGTCCAGGCGCACGGCGAGGATCGGTTCATCGGCCGAGACGTCCACCACTCGACCACTCAGGGGCATCGAAACCGAGACCACCAGGTAATTCAGCGGATCGTAATTGAAGAACTCATCGGCCAGCCGAACTTCCTTGCGGCCCTGCGCCATGATGCACAACGCCGGTTGCGCGAGGACCGGGGCGAACTCGTGGTTTTGGCTATGACGTGACATGAAGAGCGAGTCGACAGCAGTGGCATAACTGCCATCTTCGGCGGTGTTGCGACGGATGATCGCCGCCAGTTCCACGCGCTGCTTCTCCATCTCGGTGTCCAGCGGGGCTTGAAAGTGATCGAGCGACGACATGCAAGGCATCCTCGGCAGGGCAGGAGTGATGGGGCAGAGCATATGTTTGTGCAAGCCGCAGCGGTAGACACATCCTGTCGAATGCTTGCCTGATTCTGCACGAGGCGTGTTCCTGACCAAGCATGGCTAACGCGCAGACGGGTTTCAAATAACACGGATAACCCTGTAGGAGCTGCCGCAGGCTGCGATCTTTTGATTTTGAGATGAACGTCAAAAGATCGCAGCCTTCGGCAGCTCCTACATAAAACTCGTATGGCAGAACCGTGACAGGGTTTTACACATTGTTACAGGTAGTCGGCGCACTCTCGCAGGATTGTGCAACGCACCGGCAGGAATCGACTAACGACCCAAGCGTATCGGCCCTTAACCTTTGATCCTGTCGCAGCCCGTCCCCCGGCTGCAACGCGACTCCCCGGGAGGGTTGAACATGTCTAAGCAGATCCCCGTCAGTCATATGGCTTTCGTTCGAGCACGCGCCGGGCGTTCTCAAGAACTGGGTTTGCGCCTGAGTGCGCTGATCGAGCCATCCCGCGCCGCGCCAGGCTGCCTGAGCTTTGCCTTGCAGCACTCGCAATGCGATCCGGAGCTGTGGCTGGTGTCCGGCTTCTGGACTCATCAACAGGCCATGACCGCATACTTCAGCACGCCGGCCATGGAGATTTTTGCCGAGCTGGTGCAGGAACTGGTGGTCAACAGCCTGGATTTCCACACCTTCAAGGATGTGTCGGCGGCGCAAGCTCTGCGCCAGTCCGGAGCAGCGGTACACAAACTGGCCGGTTGAGGGTTTAATGGCAGCATTCTCAACTAGCCAGGATGCGCGACATGGCACGCAAAGCCTTTGAAACCTTCGAAGCCGTATCGGCTGTGATCCCCCGCGAAGGCGGGTATTACGCGGCAATCGCCACCAAAGCCATCGGCGGCGCGGGTGCGCCTCGCTTCAACAAACTGCTGGAAGAACAGACCTTCAAGACCGCCAGAGAAGCGGACGAAGCTGCCGCGCTGCAACTGACGCACCTCAAGGGCGTCGAGGAAGACGGCGGGCTGATCTGGTAATCACTTCTTTGCCGCTCCCGGGCGGTACATCTTGAACAATGCCTCAGGCCCCAGCTGGAAATAATCCGCCGGCCCGCCGCCGCGCAGAATCGGTTCTGCCGCGGCGGTGTCGTACACCCCATCCTTCAACAGCCACTTGGCGATATGCACGGCGACCACCTCGCCGAGAATCAGCCAACTCGGCACCACATTCCCGTCGGCTCGCTGCAACTGAATGATCTGCGTGACCTTGCATTCGAAGGACACCGGGCTTTCGGCGACTCGCGGCACCTGAATGACTTTCGATGACACCGTGGTCAGTCCGGACAGTTCGAACTCATCGACCTCCGGTCCGACCATGGCGCAACTCTGGTTCATCTGCTCGGCCAGTGGCCGGGTCGCCAGGTTCCAGGCGAATTCACCGGTCTGTTCAATGTTGTTCAGGCTGTCTTTGCGCCCGATGCTGGAAAAACCAATGATCGGCGGGATGTAGTTGAAGGCGGTGAAAAAGCTGTAAGGCGCCAGGTTCAACCGGCCCTCGGCATCCTGTGAAGAAATCCAGCCGATGGGCCGCGGGCCGACGATCGCGTTGAACGGATCGTGAGGCAGGCCGTGACCGTTGGCGGGTTCGTAAAAGTGGATGTCGTCGGGCATGGGCCGTGATCCTTGAGGCTGCTTTCGAATAGGCAGCAATAGTGCAAGGGCCTGCCGGTGATTTCCAGTTGAACAAGTAACCCAGGCCGCAGATTTGTGTTCCCCCAGAAATGACTAAGCCCGGCCGAAGCCGGGCTGTGGGTGCCGCTTGAGTGACTTAGCTGACGGTTGCGCCGCCAGTACGGTCGTAGCCATCTTCAGCGACGGTTGCGCCGCCGGTACGGTCGTAGCCATCAGCGGCGACAGTGGCGGAACCGGTGCGGTCATAGCCGTCTGCTGCGACAGCGGAACCGGTACGGTCGAAACCGTCGGCGGCGAAGGTGTTGGCGGCCAGGACGGACAGGGCGATGGCGAGGAACAGTTTGGTTTTCATCTTCATTTCTCCAGGTTCTTTGGCGTTTTGTCTCTTGGGCATGGGTTTCATGCTACGCCAATTAAACTGATTAAAAAGCGCAAAATAATGCTAAAAACAATCGATTAAATAGATATTAAGGCCATCAGATTTTTCCGCTTTCAGGGACTGAATGGGCGCATCGCAGCTAATCGATCAGACCGTTTCAGGATGGTGGGCGAGCATTAACTCGTGATTAATCCGCCGCGCTGCGTAGGTAACAAATTATTTAATCGGTGCTGCACGGATGACGCGCAAGGCGCTTTTTCAGCAACAAAAAAAGGGGCAGATCCCGACGATCTGCCCCTTTCGGTGTAACGCGTGTGGACTTAGTCCGTGACGATCCGCGAATGCTTGCGGGTGTCTTTCATGGTGATGTACACCAGCAAGGACACGGCGATGCACGCGGTGACATACCAGTAGTAACCGGTTTCCATGCCGATGCTCTTGAACCACAGCGCGATGTATTCAGCGGTGCCGCCGAAGATCGATACGGTCAGTGCATACGGCAGGCCAACGCCCAGGGCGCGGATTTCGGTCGGGAACAGTTCAGCTTTCACCACCGCGTTGATCGAGGTGTAGCCGCTGACGATGATCAGCGCCGCCATGATCAGGAAGAAGGCGCCCCACCAGGTCGTGATGGTGTGCAGGGTGGTGAGGATCGGCACGGTGAACAGCGTACCCAGAATGCCGAAGGCAATCAGGATTGGCCGGCGACCGATTTTATCCGACAGCCCGCCGATGATCGGTTGCAGGCACATGAACAGGAACAGCGTGGCGGCGGAAATGGTGGTGGAGTCGGAGATGCTCATGCCGACGGTGTTCACCAGGTATTTCTGCATGTAGGTGGTGTAGGTGTAGAACGCCAGCGTACCACCCATGGTCAGGCCGACCACGGTCATCAGTTCCTTCGGATGGCGCATCAAGGTGCGCATGGCGCTTTCCTTGGCCTTTTCTTTCTTGGTGAAAGACTCGGTTTCTTCCATGCCGCGACGCAGGTACAGCGCAACCACTGCACATAGTGCGCCGATGGCGAACGGGATGCGCCAGCCCCAGGCGTACAGTTCCTCGGTGGTCAGAATGTTTTGCAGCACGATCAGCACGCCCAGTGCTATGAGCTGACCGGAGATCAGGGTCACGTATTGGAAGCTGGAGAAGAAACCGCGACGTTCCTTGGTCGCCATCTCACTCAGGTAAGTGGCGGAGGTGCCGTATTCGCCGCCGACCGACAGGCCTTGCAGCAAACGGGCGAACACCAGCAGGATCGGCGCGCCGATGCCGATGGTTTCGTAGCCCGGGCTCAGGGCGATCAGCAGCGAGCCGAAGCACATCAGGTAGACCGAGGCCATGAGGGCTTTTTTACGTCCGACCTTGTCGGCATACAGGCCCATCAACCAGCCACCGATCGGGCGCATCAGGAAGCCCACGGCGAAGATCGCGGCGGTGTTCAGCAGTTGTGCGGTGGTGTCGCCTTTAGGGAAAAAGGCTTTGGCGAAGTACAGGGAGAAGGCGGCATAGACGTACCAGTCATACCATTCGACCATGTTGCCGACCGAGCCGCTGAAGATCGACTTGATGCGACTGCTGGTGGTTCTTTCTTTAGCCGGCACGGCAGCCGACCCAAGGGGCAGGGCGTTGGAGTTATCCATTGAAGGATCCTTCGTTTAATTGTTTTTGTGGAGCGCGATTAAACGCAGCCTGCGGGGGCTATAGCAGGAGCTGTGCCAACGGGGAGAGGGCCGGTTTAGAGGGGGTATGGCGGTTTGGTGAGCGGAAATCCGCTTATGTTTGGTTGGGTGTGAGCGGAAAACTGCTGATTGGATTCATGAATTTTCAGTGCCTGCTCTGGACTCATCGCTGGCAAGCCAGCTCCCACAGTGTCCGAGTTGCATGCAGAAAGTTGTGCACGACACAAAACCTGTGGGAGCTGGCCTGCCAGCGATGAGGCCCTTCCAGACGCTACAGGAACATCTCTCTGCTCAACCCATGCCGCTGCATCTTTTCATTGAACGTGCGACGCGGCAGTTGCAGCTCTTCAAGCACCGCTTTCACATCGCCCTTGTGCCGGGTCAACGCCGCGCGCAGGCATTGCGCTTCAAAGGCTTCCTGCTGCGCCGCCAGTGACTGCCCCGGCTCGATACCGGCCGGTACGGGCTCGCCTAGCCCCAACACCTGGCGTTCGGCGACGTTCGCCAGTTCGCGCACATTACCCGGCCAGTCGTGGCTCAGCAGATGGCTCAATTGCGGGCCGCTCAAGGGCGCAAACGTCCGACCCAAACGCTCGGCGGCACTCTGGGCGAACGCTTCGTACAACAAGGGAATGTCTTCACGGCGGTCGCGTAACGGTGGCAGGCGCAATTCGGCAACGTTCAAGCGATAAGCCAGGTCTTCACGAAAGCGCCCGGCCCGCGCTTCATCGAGCAGGTCCGGTTTGGTTGCGGCGATGATGCGCAGATCCACGCGGATGCTCTGGTTCGAGCCCAGACGCTCGAGCTTCTGCTCTTGCAGCACCCGCAGTAATTTCACCTGCTGCGCCAGCGGCATGCTTTCGATTTCATCGAGAAACAGCGTGCCGCCGTCGGCGTATTCGAGTTTGCCGATGCGCTTGCCTTGGGCGCCGGTGAATGCACCGCTTTCGTGGCCGAACAGCTCAGCTTCAAACAGTTGCTCGGGGATGGCTGCGCAGTTCAAGGCGACGAAGGGTTTGTCGGCGCGCGGCCCGAAGTCGTGCAGGCAACGGGCGACCAGCTCCTTGCCGCTGCCGGTTTCGCCGCGGATCAGCACGTTGACCGGCAGCGCTGCCAGATCCAGCACTTGCCGGCGCAACGTTTGCAAGCCTCGGGATACGCCCAGCAGCGTCGTATCGAGTTTGGCGCGGTTGTCTGCCTGTTCATGCAATGCACGGTTTTCCAGGACCAAGCTGCGCTTGTCCAGCGCCCGCCGCAAGCTGCCGAGCAGGGTCTCGGGGCTAAAGGGTTTTTCGAGAAAGTCGTAGGCGCCATCGCGCATCGCATCGACGGCCATTGGCACGTCACCGTGGCCGGTCAGCAGGATCACCGGCAAATCGGCATCGCGTCGCTGCACCTCGGCCAACAGTTCAAGGCCGGTCATGCCCGGCATGCGCACGTCGCTGAGAATCACCCCGGCGAAATGCTTCGGCAATTGCGCCAGGCACTCGTCGGCCCGGCTGAACAACTGCACTTCGAACCCCGACAGGCTCAACCATTGCTCGACGGCACTGCGGATGCTGCTTTCGTCGTCGACCACCATTACTGAGTTCAGCATGGTTCAGGAACCTCCAGGTCGATGGGCAAGGTCAGGGCGAACACTGCGCCGTTGCCATGATTGTCGGCCGTCAGGCGACCGCCCGATTCGTGAACGATGGCGAACGAAACCGCCAGGCCGATCCCCAAGCCATCGCCCACCGGTTTGGTGGTGAAAAACGGATCGAACACCTTGGCCAGGTTTTCTTCGGCGATGCCGCTGCCGTTGTCGATCACGCTCAATCGCCACAATTGTTCTTCGGCTTCGAGACGGATTTCCAGGCGCTTGCAGGGCTTGTCCTGCATCGCATCCAGAGCGTTGCGCAGCAGATTGATCAGCACCTGTTCCAGACGAATCGCATCGCCGCGCACCCAAGCCGGGCGCGTCAGGTGCAGCACCGTGCTGACCTGTTCGTCGCGTAACCGCGTGTCGAGCAGGTGCAGCGACTGGTCAACCACCGCTGCCAGATCGAGACGTTCGCGCAAGCCGCTGGGGCTTTTGCGGGCGAATGTTTTCAGGTGGCCGGTGAGGGCGGCCATGCGCGTCAGCATGTCGTCCACCGGTTTGAGCGCCTTGTACGCGTCGTCGACCCGACCGTGATCGAGCAGCAGCCTCAGCGTAGCAAGCTGCATGCGCTGCGCCGTCAGCGGCTGATTGATCTCGTGGGCCAGCGCCGCCGACATCTGCCCGAGGGCGGCAAGTTTGGCCGATTGCACCAGCCCTTCCTGGGCGGTGCGCAGGTCGCGGGTGCGCTCTTCCACCAATTGCTCAAGCTCCTCGCGGCTGCGCTGGCGCAGTTTCGCCAAGCGCCAGCGCTGGTTGAGGAACAGCAGCAGAAACACCAGTGTCAGCCACAAACCGGCAGCGGCGAGTGCGGCGTTGCGGCTGTCTTCGAAGGCAACATGTGGACGGCGCAGCAAGTGCAACGTCCAGCCTTCGGCAGCCAGTGGCAAGGATTCCCACAGGTAATCGGCGTTGCCGTCCGGGCCCTTGACCCGCGCCAGTTCGCTGTTGTCGTCGAAGCGGCGCATTGACTGGTACTCAAGCGGCGTAAGAGGCTGCTTGTCGTATTGACGGGTGGCCTTGAGTTCGGCGTGATCGCTGTCGCTCAGCGGTTTCAAGTGGCGATAGCGCCAGCCCGGCTGGTTGGCGATGAAGATGATCCCGCGAGCATCGCTGACCAGCAGCGTGTCGTTGCCCTGGCGCCATTCGCGTTCCAGTTCCGGAAACTCCAGTTTCACCACCATCGCGCCGAGGAACTGGCCGTCGTCGTTGGTGACGGCGCTGGACAGGAAGTAACCGGGAATGCCGCTGGTCACCCCAACCGCGTAAAAGCGCCCGGTGCCTTGGGTGCGGGTCTGGCTGAAGTAAGGGCGGAAACCGTAATTGTGGCCGACGTAACTGCTGGGTAACCGCCAGTTGCTTGCTGCCACGGCCAAGCCGGTTTGATCGAGCAGTTCCAGGGTCGAGGACTCGGCGGCACCGTTGATCTTTTCCAGTTTACGGTTCAGCAGATCCTGTTGCTCGGGGCCTATCGGGCCTTTGAGCGCGTCGCGCAATTGCGGGTCCAGCGCCAGCACCGAGGGCAGGGCGCGGTACCGCTCGATCAGAGTGTGCAGGGAGGTGGCGTACAACGCCAATTGCTGGTTGGCGCGAGCCGCGTCTTCGACCATTGACTGACGCACGGTGTGGCGCATGGCCAAGGTGGCCGCGATGGCAGCACCGGCAATGATCAATACGGTATAGAGCGCCAGGCGCAGGGATCGGGAAGTCGGGAGCATGCGTTTGGCAACAGGCAAAAATCAGGGGGAGCACCATACCATGTGAACGGCGCTGATCTCTCGATGGAACCTGTGTGGCGGCGCTGGTTTTATTGCATGGGTCGTTTGTCGATGCGGATTTCTTCCGGCATAAAAAAACCGGCCTGTCGTTTCCGACGGGCCGGTTTTTTCGCTGCGTGATGTCAGTGCTTACTGCACTTCCACTGCCAGGCTTTCACTGATCTTTTGCTGCCAGATGGCAGGACCGGTGATGTGTACGGACTCGCCCTTGCTGTCGACCGCAACGGTCACTGGCATGTCTTTTACGTCGAACTCGTAGATCGCTTCCATACCCAGTTCGGCGAAAGCCACCACGCGGGATTTCTTGATCGCTTGCGCCACCAGGTAAGCCGCGCCGCCGACTGCCATCAGGTAAACGGCTTTGTGGTCCTTGATCGCTTCGATGGCGGTCGGGCCGCGCTCGGATTTGCCGATCATGCCCAACAGGCCGGTTTGCTCGAGGATCTGACGGGTGAACTTGTCCATCCGCGTCGCGGTGGTCGGGCCAGCCGGGCCAACCACTTCTTCGCGCACCGGATCAACCGGACCGACGTAATAGATGAAGCGACCCTTGAGGTCCACCGGCAGGGTTTCACCCTTGTTCAGCATCTCGACCATGCGCTTGTGCGCGGCGTCGCGACCGGTGAGCATCTTGCCGTTGAGCAGGACGGTTTCGCCCGGCTTCCAGCTCTGCACATCTTCCGGGGTCAGGGTGTCGAGGTTGACGCGGCGGGCCGACGGACCTGCTTCCCAGACGATTTCCGGGTAGGCGTCCAGCGGTGGCGCTTCCTGGGCAACCGGGCCGGAACCGTCGAGCACGAAGTGCGTGTGACGGGTGGCGGCGCAGTTCGGGATCATGCACACCGGCAGGGACGCGGCGTGGGTCGGGTAATCCATGATCTTCACGTCGAGCACGGTGGTCAGGCCACCGAGGCCCTGGGCGCCGATGCCCAACTGGTTGACCTTCTCGAACAGCTCCAGGCGCATTTCTTCAATACGGTTCTGTGGGCCACGGGCCTTCAGTTCGTGGATGTCGATGGATTCCATCAACACTTCTTTTGCCATCACAGCGGCTTTCTCGGCGGTGCCGCCGATGCCGATGCCCAGCATGCCCGGTGGGCACCAGCCGGCGCCCATGGTCGGAACGGTCTTGAGCACCCAGTCGACGATCGAGTCGGACGGGTTGAGCATGGCCATTTTCGACTTGTTCTCGGAGCCGCCGCCCTTGGCCGCCACGTCCACTTCCACGGTGTTACCCGGAACGATGGAGTAGTGGATAACGGCCGGGGTGTTGTCCTTGGTGTTCTTGCGAGCGCCCGCCGGGTCGGCGAGGATCGAAGCACGCAGGACGTTTTCCGGCAGGTTGTAGGCGCGACGCACGCCTTCGTTGATCATGTCGTCCAGGCCCATGGTGGCGCCATCCCAACGCACGTCCATGCCCACACGCACAAACACGGTGACGATGCCGGTGTCCTGGCAGATCGGGCGGTGGCCGGTGGCGCACATGCGCGAGTTGATCAGGATCTGTGCCATCGAATCACGGGCCGCTGGCGATTCTTCGCGCAGGTAAGCCTCGTGCATCGCCTGGATGAAATCCACGGGGTGGTAATAGGAAATGAATTGCAGGGCGTCGGCAACGCTCTGAATCAGGTCGTCTTGCTTGATCACGGTCATGAGTCGCGCTCCTCTAAAAGACGGGAACATTCAAATAAGGTGCTTGCAGCTTGGGTGCATCGGTCGGTTGCAAGCACCTTTCAAGGCACGCCGGGGCTGCTGGCGCGACGCTAAAAAGGCGCGGCAGTATACCGCGCCTCGTCCAAGGGCACACGCGCCGGTAGTCAAACGTTGGTCGCATGGCGGGTCATGGATTTGACGTCAGTGATCCGCCCGAAAATTGAATGGTCATTTATCGGCCACGCCACTAAAGTGACATACGGTCTGTAGAGTAGGACGCTCTATCAGTCTCCTTTCATTCGGTGAGTCAACGATTGACCCATAACGCCATCCAGCGACTGCTACTCAAACGTTTTGCCCTCGCGGCCGGCACTTATGCCTTGGCATTGCTATTGCTGTGGCTGGCGTTTTTTACCGGCCACTATCAGGACTCGCTGACAGGCGTGGCCATCGGCAGCGCGCTGGTGGTGATCAGCCAGGCGGCGCTGTTCGCGGTGTTCTATTCCGGCTGCAACCTGCGCTTTGCCGACCCCAGCCTGACCGAAGCCCAGGTGTTGCTGGGGCTGGGTTGGCAAACCTGGCTTATTGCCCATCTGGAGGACGCGCGCGGCGCGTTCCTGGTTTTCTATGTACTGATTCTGCTGTTCGGGCTGTTCCATCTGTCTCGCCGCGCTTTCCTGCGCTGCGCGTTGCTGGTGTTCTTCAGTTTCAGCGCGATCACGCTGTGGGAGGGCTACCACTTCCAGTTGCCCGACCCGGCGCTGGCGGCGTTGCAGGTGTGCGTGCTGTTGATCGTACTGGTCTGGCTGGTGCTTTATGCCGGTTATGTCCAGGCCTCACGCCATCGCATGCGGCAACGGCGCTTCGCGTTGCAGGCACACCAGGACACGCTGCGCGGAATGATGCGCCAGCTCGAAGACCTCGTCGCAACCGACGAACTGACCGGGCTGTTCAATCGCCGGCATTTCCTCCGGCTGGCCTCCCGTGAGCTCAATGCTATGGACGCCGGTGTGGTGCATGGCCTGGCTCTGATCGACCTCGATCACTTCAAACGCATCAACGACCTGCACGGTCATGCTGCCGGCGATCAGGTGCTGCAAGCCTTTGCCGGCGTGGCCAGCGCTTGTCTGCGTGAGGGTGATGTGCTGGCCCGTTACGGTGGCGAGGAATTCGTGGTGTTGCTGCCCGATTGCGATGCCGAGAGCCTGACCTCGTGCTGTGAACGGCTGCGCATCGCCTTCACCGATGTCGAGTTGATCGGCCTGAATGTCGGTAGTCTCAGCCTGTCCGCCGGCATGACATTGCTGGAGCTCGGCGATGATCTCGACGATGCCTTGCAGCGGGCCGATCAGGCGCTCTATCGGGCCAAGCGTGACGGTCGTAATCGTTGCGCGGCGGCGTGGGAAAACGTTGATGCCTGAATTACGCGTTGGCGACCGCCACTGGTCGGTGGCGGCGGGCAGCAATCTGCTCGATGCCCTGAATCAGAACGGCGTGGCGGTGCCTTATAGCTGTCGCGCCGGCAGTTGCCATGCCTGCCTGGTGCAGTGCGTGCAGGGACTGCCGAGCGATAGCCGCCCCGATGCCCTGAGCGCGGAGCAACGTCAGCAAGGCTGGCGCCTGGCGTGCCAGTGTCAGGTGATCGAGGATTTGCAGGTCCACACCTTCGACCCGCAGCAGGATGGTCGCCCGGCCGAGGTCGCGGCGGTCGACTGGTTGAGCCCCAGCGTGTTGCGCATGCGCCTGACCCCACAGCGACCATTGCGTTACAGCGCTGGCCAGCATCTGGTGTTGTGGGCGGGGAACGTGGCGCGGCCGTACTCCCTCGCCAGCCTGCCGGAAGACGATCGCTTTCTCGAATTTCACCTCGATTGTCGCCTGCCAGGGGAATTCAGCGACGCAGCCCGTCAGTTGAAGATCGGCGATCCGATCCGCCTCGGCGAATTACGCGGCGGGGCGTTGCACTACGACCCGGACTGGCACACCCGGCCGCTGTGGCTGATGGCCGCCGGCACCGGTTTGGGGCCGCTGTTTGGCGTGCTGCGTGAGGCCTTGCGTCAGGATCACCAGGGCGAGATACGCGTCATTCACCTGGCCCATGATGCCGATGAGCATTATCTGGCCAAGCCCTTGCAAGCCATGGCCGCCAGCCGCACGAACCTGAACATTGAGCTCTGGACCCCGGCCGAGCTGCCCGCGGCTTTGGCGCAACTGCGGCTTGTTTCGCGGCAAACCCTGGCCTTACTCTGCGGAGCCCCCGACAGCGTCGACGCCTTTGCCCGGCGCCTGTATCTGGCGGGGCTGCCGCGCAATCAACTGCTGGCCGATGTGTTCCTGCCCCGTGGTTGAGCGCTGACTTTTCAGACGCGAGACGACCATGACCGATGCCATCCAGATTGAACGCGAACGCGGCCTACTGACCCTGCGCCTCAATCGTCCGGAAAAGAAAAACGCCCTGACCCGCGCCATGTACAGCCACTTGGCCGAAGCGCTGAAACAGGCCGACACCGATCCCGAAATCAAAGCCGTGCTGATCACCGGCTCCAGCGAGTGCTTCACCGCCGGCAACGACATCGCCGATTTCATCCAGCAACCACCGGGCAACCTCGACAGCCCGGTGTTCCAGTTCATGCTCAACCTGCTCGAATGCCGCAAACCGGTGATCGCCGCCGTGGCCGGTGCGGCAGTGGGCATCGGCACGACGCTGTTGCTGCATTGCGATCTGGTCTACGTCAGCCGCGACGCACGCTTGCGCATGCCGTTCGTCAACCTTGGCTTATGCCCGGAGTTCGGCTCCAGCCTGATCCTGCCGCGATTGCTCGGACAGGCGAAAGCGGCGGAGTTGTTGCTGCTTGGCGAAGGGTTCAATGGTGAGCAAGCGGCAGCGTGGGGCATTGCGTCCGAAGCCTTGGGCAGTGGCGAAGAGGCGTTGGCCAAGGCGCGGGAGATGGCTTTGCGTTTTGAGTCACTGCCGCCGGAAGCGGTGCGCATCAGCAAGCAATTAATGAAGGCGCCGGATCGGGAGTTGATTCGCAAGGTGATTGAGGAAGAGGGTGCGTTGTTCACTCAGCGATTGCGTTCGCCGGAAGCATTGGCGGCGTTGACCGGGTTTATCAAACGGCATTGATTGTGTTGTGTCAGGGCTGGCCCCATCGCGGGCAAGCCCGGCTCCCACAGTGATTGGTGGTGTTCACAAAACTGGCCTCCAATACAAAACCTGTAGGAGCCGAGCTTGCTCGCGATGAGGCCAGCCTGAACAACATAGTGTCAGGATCAAAATGCAAAAAGCCCCGCCATTCACATGGCGGGGCTTTTGTTTTTCAGCAAGCGGTCACTCAGACCATCGGGTCGCCAACGTGCAGGATTTTCATGCCGTTGGTGCCGCCGGTGGTGTGGTAGCTGTCGCCCTTGGTCAGGATGACCCAGTCGCCTTTTTCCACGACGCCGCGCTTGACCAGCTCGTCGATCGCCTTCTGGCTGACTTCGTGTGGCTCCAGCGAGGCCGGGTCGAACGGAATGGTGTACACACCACGGAACATCGCTGCGCGCGCCTGGGTTTCGCGGTGCGGCGAATACGCATAGATCGGCACCGAAGAACGGATGCGCGACATGATCAGCGGGGTGTAGCCGCTTTCGGTCAATGCGATGATCGCTTTCACGCCCGGGAAATGGTTGGCGGTGTACATCGTCGCCAGCGCAATGCTCTCGTCGCAGCGGGTGAATTCCTTGCCGATGCGATGGCTGGAGGTCTTGCCGGTCGGGTGCTTTTCAGCGCCGACGCAGATACGCGCCATCGCTTGCACGGCTTCCAGCGGATACAGACCGGCAGCGGATTCGGCAGACAACATCACGGCGTCGGTGTAGTCGAGCACGGCGTTGGCCACGTCGGACACTTCAGCGCGAGTCGGCATCGGGTTCTGGATCATCGACTCCATCATCTGGGTCGCCACGATCACAGCCTTGTTGTGGCGGCGTGCGTGCAGAATGATTTTCTTCTGGATGCCCACCAGCTCGGCGTCGCCGATTTCCACGCCCAGGTCACCACGGGCCACCATCACCGCGTCGGAAGCCTGGATCAGGCCGTCGAGGGTTTCGTCGTCGGCCACGGCTTCGGCGCGTTCGATCTTCGCTACCAGCCAGGCAGTGCCGCCGGCTTCGTCGCGCAGTTGACGGGCGTATTCCATGTCGGCGGCGTCACGCGGGAAAGAGACCGCGAGGTAGTCGACTTCCATTTCCGCAGCGAGCTTGATGTCAGCCTTGTCTTTCTCAGTCAGGGCCGGAGCGGTCAGGCCGCCACCGCGACGGTTGATGCCTTTATGGTCGGATAGCGGGCCGCCGATGGTCACGGTGCAGTTCAGTTCGGTGGCCGTGGCGGTATCGACACGCATGACCACGCGACCGTCGTCGAGCAGCAGCTCGTCGCCCACGCCGCAGTCCTTGACCAGGTCCGGGTAGTCGATGCCGACCACTTGCTGGTTGCCTTCGGTCAGAGGATGGCTGGTGGAGAAGGTGAACTTGTCACCGATCTTCAGCTCGATCTTCTTGTTGGCGAATTTGGCGATACGGATTTTCGGGCCTTGCAGGTCACCCAGCAGGGCGACGAAGCGACCGTGCTTGGCGGCCAGGTCACGCACCAGCTTCGCGCGAGCCTTGTGCTCGTCGGGGGTGCCGTGGGAGAAGTTCAGGCGGGCGACGTCCAGGCCAGCCAGAATCAGCTGTTCGAGAACTTCCGGCGAGTTACTGGCCGGGCCAAGGGTAGCGACGATTTTGGTACGACGGACGGACATGCAAAGACTCCTGAGTTCAAGCGCTGAGTGAGGCTACTATGGTCCGAAGTTGTAGTCATTGTTCGTTTGCACTACTTAATGCTTTCTTTATTGAACACTACAACTTTGCACCGGCAGCCTGAAGATTTCCGCCCGCGGGTCGATACAGCGTTCAAGACAGGAGATCCCCCATGCGATTCGTGCTCATTGCCGCCCTTGCCATCAGCGCCCTCAGCGTCACGGGCTGCACCCGATTTTCCATGAACCATCATTTGAACCTTGCCTACAGCGCCTATGACAGGGGCAACTGCGAGCAGGTCATGCTCGAATTGTCCAAGGTCGAGCGCGCCAGCCGGGCGCGGCCTTATGTCTGGCCGGAAGTGTCGATGATGCGCGGCCAGTGCCTGGAACGGCAGAAAATGTTCATCGATGCCGCGCAGACTTACCAGTTCATCATCGCCTCGTACCCGCAAAGCGAATACGCCTACCGCGCTCGCGCCCGCCTGGAAACCTTGCAGAGCCTGGGTCATTACCCGACCCGCAGTGCCGCAGTGGTACGCCCGACGCAGTTCTGATGCTGGTTGTCATTCAATAGCTGGCCGACCGGCGGCGGTGAGCTATAGTCGAATAAACCGGTTTTAGAGCCGTGCCTCTAAACCGACGTGCCACCTGTGATCGGCAGGAGTAAGCGGCAGCGGTTTCGCGGACTGTCGCACCAGGATCGGGGAGAGCAGGTCGCTTTGCCTTACTGGCAACAGCAGGCAGACCTGTTCCGAAGCATTAGTGCGGCCTTGCTTAAGGGCCTTGCGTAGCGAATTCAGCATGTTCACTGACCGCCGGATTGAGCGGCATCAACTGCCGTATTTTCTGAAAGTGTTCAACAGCATCACTGACAAACCCATCGGCTATCTGGGCAATGTCTCTGAAGACGGGCTGATGCTTATCAGTCAGTTGCCGATGATGATCGGCGCGGATTTCGGCTTGCGCCTGAAGATTCCCGTCGGCGATGGAGGCCAACAGATCATCGACCTGCGGGCGTGTTGTCTGTGGTGCCACGAAGACGCAACGCCTCACCACTATGACGCCGGGTTCACCCTGCAGCGGGCCCCGCCGGAATATGGACAACTGGTGGAGGCGTTGAAGCAGTATTTCAGCTTTCAGCCGTTGCCGGCTTCAGCCTGATCCTAAACACTGCCGCTTCGCTTCCAGCTCAAATACTGCGTGACCAATTGCGTGCCCAATTCCCCGGGCCGCGCATCCAGCACCGGCACGCCATGGGCGCTTAACCGCTCATGGAGTTCGGCCCGTGCATTCAAGTAATTCACCGTGCCGCAATAGGCCAAGGCTTCGGGCAAAGTCTGCACGGGTGTTTCCCGCAGATTGTCGAGTACGTCTTCGCGCAGGCTGGCGACCAGCACTCGATGCTGTTTACCCAGGCGTTTGACGGCTGTCAGCAATTCTTCATCGTCCTCATCGCGTAGGTTGGTCATCAGCACCACCAGCGCCCGGCGTTTTTGTCGGGCGAGCAGTTGAGTGATGGCGGCTTGGTAGTCAGCGCTGCGTTGGCTGCTGTTCAAGTCGTAGACCGTATTGAGCAAGACGTTGAGCTGCCCGCTGCCTTTGACCGGGGCGAGGTAGCGTGGTTGATCGCTGGCGAAAGTGCTGAACCCCACAGCATCTCCCTGACGCAGCGCGATGTAGCTCAACAGCAGGCAGGCATTGAGCGCGTGATCGAAATGCGCCAACTCTGTGTCCTGGCTGCGCATGCGCCGGCCGCAGTCGAGCAAGAAGATGATCTGCTGGTCGCGCTCGTCCTGATACTCCCGGGCAATCGGCGTACGTTGACGGGCGGTGGCTTTCCAGTCGATCTGGCGCAGGCTGTCGCCCTCGCGAAACTCGCGCAATTGATGAAATTCCAGCCCTTGGCCACGGCGTTGATGCTGGCGTACGCCGAGCTGGCTGAGCCAGTTATCCACAGCCAATAATTGGCCGCCATAAAGGTGGGCGAAGTCGGGATAGACGCGGGTGTGGTCAGTCACGCTCAGCAAGCGTTTGTCGGACCACAGGCCCAACGGGCCCGGCAGGTTGACCCCGCAGTGTTCAAAACTGAAGTGCCCGCGTTTGAGTGGGCGCAGACGATAGCTGCTGAAGCTGCGCTGGCCGGGTTGCAATTGCACCGTCAGCGGCAGGTGTTCGAAACTCAGGCCGTCCGGCACATGGTCGAAGAGTTGCAAGTCCAGTGGTTGCGCAAAATCGTGCTCAAGCTCCAGTCGTACCTCACTCCAGCGACCCAAGGCCAGGCTGCCGGGCATGTGCCGTTGCAGGCGCGGTGAGGGCATGCGTTTGAGACGGATGGCATCGAGCAATGCCAGGGCCAGTAGCGCCAGCAGCAAACCCCAATTGATCCGCGAAAGGTACGACGGCAGCGCAAATTCCAGCGCCTGCAAAGCACCCAGCGCAATGCCGATGGCCAGCAGCAAGGCGAGCCAGAGCAGCAACAGCCGGCTGGGTTTCACAGGCGCGGCGCCGCGACTTGATCGAGTAATTGCCGCAGCACCTGATCGACCTCCAGCCCTTCGATATCGAGTTCCGGCGCGATGCGCACGCGATGACGCAGCACCGCCAGTGCGCAGCCTTTTATGTCATCCGGAACCACGAACTCGCCACCGCGCAACAAGGCCCGCGCCCGTGCGCAGCGTACTAGCGCAATGGAAGCCCGAGGCCCGGCACCGAGGGTCAGGCCCGGCCAGCTGCGGGTGGTGCGAGCCAGGCGAACGGCGTAATCGAGCACCTGATCATCCAGCGGCAAATCACTGGCGATACGTTGCAAGGCCAACACATCCTTGGCCTGCAACACCGTGCGCAGCGGCTGCACATCGAGCATGTCGGCACGGGTCGAGCGACTGACCTGACGCACCATGTTCAATTCCTGCTCGGCGTCGGGATAGTCCATGCGCACCTTGAGCATGAAGCGATCCAGCTCGGCTTCCGGCAACGGGTAAGTGCCTTCCTGTTCGATCGGGTTTTGCGTGGCGAGCACCATGAACGGTTGCGCAATGGGCAGGGCGCGTCCCTCAAGGGTGACTTGCCGTTCCTGCATGGCTTCGAGCAACGCAGCCTGGGTTTTCGCCGGGGCGCGGTTGATCTCGTCGGCCAGCAACAGATTGGTGAACAGCGGCCCCTTGCGCAGTTTGAATTGCTCGGTCTGCAAGTCGTACACCGCATGTCCGGTAACGTCGCTGGGCATCAGGTCAGGCGTGAACTGGATGCGCGCGAATTCGCCACCGAAGCAGCGCGCCAGCGCCCGCACCAGCAAGGTCTTGCCCAGTCCCGGCACACCTTCGAGCAGCACATGGCCACCGGCAATCAATGCCGTAAGCACATCGTCGATGACCGTGTTCTGGCCGATCACGGCTTTTTGCAGTTCGCCGCGTATCGCTTGCGCCAACTGGCTGGCGCGCTGGCGTTGCTGCTCGGCATGGCTGGGAGCGTCGGGCTCGATCGCTTCACTCATAAGGCGTTCCTCAAGGTTTGCAGATGGGCGACCTGACGGCTGAACTCTGCGCTGGAAAGTCGCTGCTTCGGTCGCGGGCTCATGGCCTGGCTGATTGCGCGTGTGGGTTGGCCGGTCAGGCGTGCAAGCACCAGCCATCGTTCGGCGACGCCGAGTTGGTCATAACCGGGATGACGCCGTCGGACCCGGCGCAGAATGTCTTGCTGCAGCGATTGCAGCAGGCTGTGCTGGCCGTTGCGCCGCAATATGAAGTCGGCGGTCGCGCGCAGATGCTCCTGCAGTTGCCGGCGTGCTTTCGGCGCCGGTTCCTGCAATGGCCCGTGGCGCACACCGACATGCCACAACGCCAGGCCGATCAGCGCAATCAAGGCGACCAGTGCCTGGGGGAAGTGGCGCAACAACAATGTCCACAGGCTGTCGTGATCGGTGTCGAACAGCAGCGTCACGCTGGTGTCCGCCGTCAAATACCAGAGCAGCCAGGCGTTGTCGTACTGGTCGATCACCGGAGTTTTCCACAGGTCGGCGTCGGTCACCACGATGATTGAACCGAGCCCGTGATTGAGCTGCATCATGTGCGTGGCTTTGCCACTGTTGGCCCAGGCCTGGGCCAGGTTTTTCGGGTCTTCGAGATGGAACGCGGTATCGAAGCTGGCGTAGGCCGGCGCGTCCTCGTTCTCCAGGTACAGCTTGGTCAGTTTCGGGTAGGGATCGTTGTCGACACCGGTCGGTGGATCCTTGAGGTCTTTGCTCAAGGATTGGTGCAGTTGTACCCGGTCGAGCAACAGGTCATTGCTTTGCCCGGTCTTTTCATCCCACAGCGATTGGGCGACAAACAGCAGGCGCCCGCCAGCGCGGGTCCAGTTCATCACTTGATCAATTTGTCGCGGCGTCATGTTGTAGCGATCCCCCAGCAACAACAGGCTGTGCTGATGCGGATCCAGACTGGGCAGGATATCGAGGCCGTTGGCATGACTGACGACCAGGCCCTGCTTGCGCAGGAAGTGTTCGGCGGCCAGGTATGGATTGGCCTGCGCTTCGGGGGCGGGGCCGTGATCGATTTCGGCCTGGTAGGGTGTAGCTTTCAGATACAGATAAACGCTCAATGCGGCCAGCAGCACGGCGATTGAAATGCCGAGCACCACCGGCCACGCGCGCCGGTTCAATGCGCCGCTCCCGGACCGAACAAGGCTCGCCAGCCGTTGCACAGTTCCTGCTGTGAATGCACCGGCGGCAAACGATGCCCGTAGGCCATGTTCTGCCAGTGCCCGGTCAGGTTTCGGCTGAAGGCCAGCAAGGCCGGTTGTTGCAGTTGCTCGACCCGTTCCAGCACCTGGCCTTCGGTATCGGCCTCTTTCAAGGTGAGGTCGAAGTCGTGCAGCAAGTGACTGAGCAGGGCGCGATAGAGTAATCCGAGCGCTTCGCGTGGATGGGTCTGCCACAGACTTTCAGCGCTGGCGGCGATGTCGGCGGGCAAGGTTTCGCGGTTGAGGTCCAGGCCGAACGCCTGTTGCGGCATCGGCCGCGAGGCTTTTTTGCCCGGGCCTGGGCGACGGCTGACGAAGGTTTGCAGCCAGTCGCGATAACGCCAGATCAACAGACCGATGGCGCCGATCACGGTGCCCCACAGCAAGACCTCGATCAGCGTGGCCACGGCACCGAAGCGTTGGCTGTCAAACAGCTCGAACAGCGCCTTGAGCCACTGCGGGATCTTGTCGTCTTCCGGGGTTTGGGTGGTGGTTTTGTCTTCGCCGAACCGATAGCGGGTGACAGTTTCCTTGTTCTTGAACGGTGGCTGATCGATGATCGCCTTGATGCTGTCCCGGGACGCCTGGCTGGTCAGTGGCTGTTCCAGCAGGCGCGGGCTGTCAGGGGTAATTACCGGTTCGGCGGCCCAGACACATGGCGTTGACGGCAGCAACAGAATCGCCGCCAGCAGCAGCGCAATGGTGGTGCCGTTCAAACGCTGGCGCATGCGGCGGAACACCAGCTCGATGTCCCAGGCCTCAAGCACCGTACGCCGGTTCAAATAAAGGCTGAAGCCGCAGGCCACGTAGATCGGCTCCCAAACCACCAGCACCAGGGCATAAAAGACGTTGGTCAGGTGTTCCAGCCAGCGCCAGTCCTGAGTGGCGGCGGTCATCAGCGACTGCCAGCTCCAGTCGAGGGCCACCTGTTGCGGCAGCATTAGATAGAACAGCACCATCAAGCCGATCCACAGCGCGGTTTCCAGGTGCACGCCAATCAGCGTCAGCCACCGCGCCGCGCCAGCGTCCCGCTGCAACAACACCTGCATACGCTGCTGGCGCGCCTCACCGCTCAGGCCTTCGAGTTGCACCACCGGCAGCAGGAAACTGCGGCTCATGCTCAAGCGCCGCCAGGTCAGGCTGGCCAGCAGTTGCGGCTTGAGCAACCGCGGCCATTGCGCAAGCGCCTGTTTCAGCGTGGGTGTTTCACCAAACATGGCCTTGGACAGTATGTACAGCGGCAGGCGTTCGAAGGCCGGTTTCAACCACCAGAAGATGAACACCGCGACGGACGGTGATTCCCACAGCAGCCAGGTCAACAGCGCAAAAAACGGCAAGGTCACGATGGCCCAACTGGTCATCAGCAGGCGCCGATGACGCTGGCTCAAGAGCACCCCGAGGTCCATGGCTTCCCAGGTCGGGCGCGGGCGGATCACCACACTGGCGTCACTCAGGCGCATGGCGCACCCGTCCGGCAAACAGCAGATATGCCGCGACCGACAGCCAGAGCAGCGCGCCCACCAGATACTTGGTCATGGGTGTCGGTGCCGTCATTGACGACCAATAGGCTTCAATAAACGCGGCAATCAGCAGAAACAGCATGACCCCGCAAATCAGCAACACACTTTTTCGCGCCGCCAGACGCAAGGCTTCGGCACGGGGCAGGCGTCCCGGTGCGATCAATGCCCAACCCAATTGCAGGCCGGCGGCACCGGCCAAGGCAATGGCGGTCAGTTCGAAGGCGCCATGGCCGATCACGAAAGACCAGAAGGTTTGCCCGTAGCCGATCTGCGTCAGATGCCCTGCTACCGCGCCGATCGTCAAACCGTTGAAGAACAGGAAAAACGCACTGCCCAGGCCAAACAGCAAACCGCTGGCGAAGGTCTGAAAGGCGATCCCGATGTTATGCATGATGTAGTAGCCGAACATCACCCAGTCTTCACTGGCTGCTCGCTCCGCCGAGCGTCCGAGATGACCGGCCTGCGGGTCGTACATGCTCTGCAGTTCACTGACCTGTTCGGCCGGGAGCAGGTTGTAGACCAGGTCCGGGAACAGATAGACCAGCAAGGCAAAACCGATCAGGCTGCCGAAAAACATCAGGCAGGCGGCGAGTACGAAGCGCCACTGTTCGCGCACCAGTCGCGGGAAATCCGCGAGGATGAAAGCCCGCGCGTTGGCGCCCAATCGGCTTCGATGCCGATAGAGCTGTTGATGCCCGCGCAGGACTTGTTGCTGCAACGAGTCAATGAGAAAACTGCTGTAACCGCGTTCGCGAGCCAATGCCAGGTGTTGGCAAATGCGCCGGTAGTCGCCGGGAAAACTGTCGACACCCGTGGCGTCCTTGTTGCGCTCCAGTCTCTCCAGGAGCAGGGAGAATTGCTCCCATTCGGCCATGTGCCGATGTTCGAAAAGACCTTGCTTCATGCCGGCCCCAACAGGCCGCGGGCGATGCCGTTGAGTTCGGCCACGGCGTGTGGCGCCGGAACCTGCAACGGTTGCGCAAGGATCGATGCCAGTTCATTGACCCTGGCGGGGGAGAGTTCAGCCTGGCGCTCGGCGAAACCGAGGATGGCGCGTTGCTCGGTCAGGGTCAGGGTAAATGCCGGGCGACGCGGTTGGGCGGGCGGCAGTTGCGGGCGGGTGAGCGGTTGTTCGCGATAGATCACCAGCGTGCCGGCGGCGATGTCGCCGAGGCGCTTGAAGCTGGGATGTTGCAGACAACTGATGGCGCCGAGGAAGTAGCCGAAGGGCAGCAGGTCGACGAAGCGCAGCAGGTTTCGCAGCAACGACGCGGACCAGCCAATCGGTGTACCGTCGTCTTGCACCACCCGCAAGCCCATCCATTGCTTGCCCGGCGAGCGGCCCTCGTTGAGGACTTCGAACAGCACCATGTACCACCAGCTCACGGCGAAGATCAGCAACGAGCCCAGCCCCGCGCCGAGTTTCCCCAGCATCGCCAGCACAATGAACAGCAGGCCGAGGATCAGTCCGCGCAGCGCCAGATCGATGGCGAACGCCAATGCACGAACCATCAACCCGGCCGGGCGCAGAGGCAAATCGATGCCCTCCGGCGTTTCGACCTGATACCGCGTATCCAGTGGCGGGGACAGCGTCGCTTTCCTTGGCAGTGCTGTGGTCTCGAGCATGGGCAACCTGATGATGTGGCCTGATCGGGATGTCTCGTCACCCGATGCTAGCAGCCTCGTCGGGGGAAACGACATAACTATGTATCGCCCAGTGAGTAACCAGAGATGTTTGAATCACAAGATTGCTGGCCGGAGCGGGACATGAACGCCTAGACTTCGTCGATCTTCAGTTCAGGAAACGCCTGTGACCTCCATCTTCTGGTACGACTATGAAACGACGGGCATCAACCCCCGTTGCGATCGCCCACTGCAAATGGCGGGGCTGCGTACTGACTTCGATCTCAATGAAATAGACGAGCCGGTCAACCTCTATTGCCAGCCCAGTGACGACATCCTGCCGCACCCTGCGGCCTGTGCGATCACCGGCATTACCCCTGGCCAACTGGCAGAACTCGGTTTGAGCGAAGCCGATTTCATGACCCGGGTGCATGCGCAACTGGCTGCTCCCGGCACCTGTGGCGCCGGTTACAACACCTTGCGTTTCGATGACGAGATGACCCGCTACAGCCTGTACCGCAACTTTTTCGACCCTTACGCACGGGAGTGGCAGGGCGGTAACAGTCGCTGGGATCTGATCGATGTGGTCCGCGCCGCGTATGCCTTGCGTCCCGATGGCATCGTTTGGCCGACGAACGACGAGGGTCAGGTGACGCTCAAGCTCGAACGCCTGACCGCCGCCAACGGCATCGATCATGGCAATGCCCACGAAGCGCTGTCGGACGTGCGCGCCACCATCGCCCTGGCGCGTTTGCTCCGGGAAAAGCAGCCGAAGCTGTATGACTGGCTGTTTCAGCTACGCAGTAAGCAGAAGGTGCTGGACCAGATTCGCCTGCTGCAACCGATGGTGCATGTGTCCGGGCGTTTTTCCGCGGCGCGCAACTTTGTCGGCGTGGTATTGCCGCTGGCATGGCACCCGCGCAACAAGAATGCATTGATTGTCTGCGACCTGCATCTCGATCCCCAGGGCTTGCTCGATCTGGATGCTGAAGCCCTGCGTCAGCGCCTGTACACGCGCCGCGATGATCTGGCCGAGGGAGAGTTGCCGGTGCCGCTGAAGCTCATCCACATCAATAAATGCCCGGTAGTGGCACCGCTGTCGGTACTTCGCCCGCAAGATCAGCAACGTTTGGGTCTGGATATGGCGCTGTATCAGCAGCGTGCACTGCGGCTAAGTGACGCGCAGAAAGTCTGGCGGGATAAAGTTTCAGCTATTTACGCCAGTGAGGATTTTTCTGTCAGCCAAGACCCTGAACAACAGTTGTACGACGGTTTTATCGGTGACCGTGATCGACGACTATGTGAACAAGTCCGCACCGTCGACCCGGTGCAATTAGCACAAGAGCAGTGGCCTTTCGATGATGAACGCTTGCCGGAATTATTGTTTCGATATCGCGCACGCAACTTTCCCGACACGTTGAACCAGCAAGAGCAAGAACGCTGGCGAATATTCTGTCAGAAACGTTTGACGACACCTGAGTGGGGGGCGCCGAATACCCTGGAAAGTTTTGTAGAGGCCGCAGCCGAATGGGTGCTTACTGCGACGCCGTTTCAGCAAGGCGTACTCAATCAATGGCAGGAACATGTCCAGGGATTACGCAAACGTTTGAATCTTTGAATTCGAACATGAGCGCCAGGTAAACTCCGGGCATAAAAAAACGCCAGCGTTATGCTGGCGTTATTTTTTGTCGCAGATCTATCCGCGACAAGCGCTGCGGCTTAGCCCAGCAGGGTAGCCCAGCCTTCAACCACGTCACCGCCCCACTTGGCTTTCCACTCTTTCAGAGTCTTGTGGTTGCCACCTTTGGTTTCGATGACTTCGCCGTTGTGCGGGTTTTTGTATTGTTTAACTTTGCGAGCGCGCTTGGTGCCGGTAGTTTTTACTGCGCCGCCGCGTGGTGCCTTGGTTTTGGATTCCGGATCCAGCAAAGCAATGATGTCACGCAGGGACTTGGAGTATTCGCCCATCAGGGTGCGCAGTTTGCCTTCGAATTCCAGCTCGGTTTGCAGTTTGTCGTCTTGGGACAGGTTCTTCAAACGGGCTTGCAGCTCTTTGATAGCTTCTTCGGTGGCGCGGTATTCGTTGATCAAGGACATGGTTACTACCTTATGTAGGACGCAGGATGGCAGGGGACAGTGCGGCAATAATAGTCAGGGTGTTTCATCAAGTAAACATTTAACCGGGGTTTATTTAATTAAATTACGATGAATTCGGCGGACATTGGATGTGCTGTTAAATAGTTCGAAGCGTGCGCTACAGATATTTACAAACCAGTGCTTGTAGATGGCTAACTTCACTGCCGCTGCGTGAGGCTTGTGCGCTGCCGGGAGCCTTGTCGGTAGCCATCGGGCGAGACAGTACGTCATCAATACTGCAGTTTTGCTGCGCAATCGCTAGAATGGCGGCCTTTGCGAAGTTCTGGAGTTTCCCCCTCATGCGCACTTTTCGGCTGGTGATTTCTTGCCCGGACCGCGTCGGCATCGTTGCTAAAGTCAGTAACTTTCTGGCGTCCCATAACGGCTGGATCACCGAAGCGAGCCATCACTCGGACAACCTCAGTGGCTGGTTCTTCATGCGTCACGAAATTCGTGCCGACTCGCTGCCATTCGGTATCGAGGCCTTTCGCGAAGCGTTCGCGCCAATTGCCGAAGAGTTCTCGATGGACTGGCGGATCACCGATACCGCGCAGAAAAAGCGCGTCGTGTTGATGGCCAGCCGCGAGTCCCACTGCCTCGCCGACTTGCTGCATCGCTGGCACAGCGATGAGCTGGACTGCGAAATCGCCTGTGTGATTTCCAACCACGACGACCTGCGCAGCATGGTCGAATGGCACGGCATTCCGTACTACCACGTGCCGGTCAATCCACAGGACAAGGAGCCGGCCTTCGCCGAAGTCTCGCGTCTGGTCAAGCAGCACGATGCCGAAGTGGTGGTGCTGGCGCGCTACATGCAGATCCTGCCACCCGAGTTGTGCAGTGAATACGCACACAAGGTCATCAACATTCACCACAGCTTCCTGCCGTCGTTCGTCGGCGCCAAGCCGTATCACCAGGCTTCGTTGCGCGGTGTGAAACTGATCGGTGCGACCTGCCACTACGTGACCGAAGAGCTGGACGCCGGCCCGATCATCGAGCAGGACGTGGTGCGTGTCAGCCACAGCGACAGCATCGAGGACATGGTGCGTTTTGGCCGTGACGTCGAGAAGATGGTGTTGGCCCGTGGCCTGCGTTATCACCTCGAAGACCGGGTGCTGGTGCACGGCAACAAGACCGTGGTGTTCTGATCAGCGCACGACACGGTTGAAATTCGAAGGGCCTGGGCGTTCAATCGCTGCAGGCCCTTTTTTTGCACTGAGGATATGAGCATGGCTGACCCACTGGACAAAGCCACTTCCAAGGCGCCCGCCACATTGGGCGAAGGTTGCCTGAGCCGGTACGATCCGGATGACATGAGTCCGGAAGATGGCACGGAGTTCCCGGGAGCGGCCGAGTTGTGGGAGCAGTTGCAGCAAGAACCTGAAAACCCACCTAAGCCTGCTTGAGCTTCATCAGCTTCTTAAGCAACGGACGTCCGAGCATCAACAGGAACACCGGCCCGCCGACCAGCAGATAGAAGTAATAGGTCACCGCTCGCCAGATCAAAATCGCCGCCGCCGCGGTAGATTTTCCCACCATGGGCGCCAACAGCGCTGCCGACGTCAATTCCGCCGCCCCGGCCCCGCCCGGTAACAGGCTGAATTGCCCTGCACTCAGTGAAAGCATCTGGATCAGAAAACTCCAGGCCCACTGCAAATCCGCCCCCAGCCCGCGCAGCGCCAGATACAACACGCTGTAACGCAGGATCCAATGCAGACAAGTCAGGGCAAACACCGTGATCAATGTCTGAAACGGCAGCTTCAATGTGTCGGTAAATGCCGCCAGAAAATGCAGGAGTTTTCGCGCCCAGCGAACCCGTGTCGCAGACTGGACGTTGAGCCGAGCCAGTAACCTACCGCTCAGGCGGATCAGCAAGCGGTGGTAACGGGCCACCACCACGCAACAGACCAGGCCACCGAACATCGAGACGGCACTGACGATCAGCAGCCACTCCATGCGCTGGCTGAGGTGCTGGAACAACGCATAAATCAGAATCCCGCAGAGTGCGCAGAGGAAGAACAACAAATCGCTGAGCTGGTCCATGGCGAACACGGCGCTGCCCCGGGCGGGACGCACACCGTTACGCGCCAGTAACGCCATGATGGTCAGTGGCCCGCCGCTGCCGCCGGGGGTGGCGCAGTAGGCAAATTCGGCGGCCATCACCACGCCGAGGCTTTTGACCGGGCTGAGCCTGTCGCGCTGATCCCCCAGCAACAGGCGCAGGCGCAGGGTGTTCACCACCCAGCACAGGAGGATCATGCCGAACATGACCAGCAGCCAACTCAGTGGAAAGCTGTTCAGGCGTGACCAGGTTTCACTCCCGCCCAAAAGCCAGGGAATCAGCACTGCCGCGAGCAGGCCGATCAACAGCAGAATCCCGCGACTCATGCAGCGCGTCCCACGTGTTCACTTTGCAGTGCCAGCCAGTGAGCTTTGGTCATCGGCACCCGGCCCTCGTCGAGCAGACGCTTGAGGGTTTTCAGCCAGTAAGTACGCGAGAATTCATGGCGCATATCCACCGGGTGCAAGCCAAGGCGAATCACCGGTGCTTGCCGCCAGCGTTGTTCGAGTTGATCGCTGACCAGTTTCGACAAGCCCCGGCGCCAGGCACTGCGCGCACTCCAGACCAGTCCGGGGGCATCGACCGCTGTGAAATCCGGCAAGCGATACAGATGCTGCGCGTCACTGGTGTAACTCAAGGGCAATTGGCGCAAGGCCTGGCGCGTACCTTCGCTCATCAGCCAGGCGGGGGCGACAAAGCCCTGCAACGGCCATTGGTTACGGTGGAACACTTCAATGCCGGCGTGCAAACGGGCGAGGGCAGCCTCATGGGACAGGCTGTAAAACTCACCTTCATGGGTGTAGATCCGACGCATGAACCAGTCCCGGGGATTGTTCGCCATCGGTCCGTCATCGCAATGAAAATAGCCGTGCAGCGCCAGTTCATCTCCACGGCCGAGTCGCCCGCTGAGCAGGCGACGAAAATCCGGATGCGCTTGCAGATCGTTGTGCTTGTGAAAGTCCGGCACCACCAGCCAAGTCATCGGCACACCGCCGAGCGCGTCGACGGCTTCGACAAATGGCTGGTAATCGACCCAGGTTTGCGGCGCGACATCGTGCAGCACCAGTAACAGGCTGGGTGTGTGCATGGATTCAACCATTGGCCGCTCGCGGCCACTGGCTGCCGAGTACGGCGTGATAGTGGCCGAGCAAGCTGTTGACCACCGTGTCCCAGGCGTAATGCTGCTCGACATGGCGCCGCGCATGCTGCCCGACGGCCGCGCTACCCTGGCTGAACAGTTCACGCACGGCGTTGGCCATGGCCAATGGATCGTTGGGGGTACACAACAGGCCACATTGATCGGTGATGATTTCCTCGAACGCGCCGGCTGCCACGGCGACCACCGGGATGCCGCAGGCCATGGCTTCGAGGATGACCAGGCCAAAGGTTTCCTGATCGCCGGCATGCAGCAATGCGTCGGCGCTGGCCATCAGGCGGGCGACTTGCGCGGCAGGGCAGAATTCATCGATGACGGTGACGTTTGCAGGTACAGCGCTCGGCATCGACGAGCCGACCAGCAGCAAGTGATAGCGTTTGCCCAGGCGTTTCATGCAATCGAGCAACACCGGCAGGTTTTTCTCTTTGGAACCGCGCCCGGCGAAGATCAGCAGATGAGTGTTTTCGTCGAGGCCCAGTTCGGCGCGCAGGCCAGGATCGCGCGCATCGGGATGAAACATTTGCAAATCGACGCCCAGCGGCTGCACGAAAACGTTCTTCACACCCAGGCCGGTCAGTTTGTCCGCCATCACCCGGCTCGGCGCGAGCACACGGTCGAAGTTGCCGTAGAGCTTGCTGACATACGCTTCAACATTGGTGGTGACCCAGTTGCCCATGCGGTTGCTGACCAGCAGCGGCAGATCCGAGTGATAAAAGCCGATCACCGGCACATCCAGTTGCCGCCGCGCATCCAGGGCAGCCCAAGCGGTGAGGTACGGATCGCCGACCTCGATCAGTTCAGGCTGCAAATCGTGCAGGACATTGCGCCAGGGCGCGAGACGGAGAGGGAAGCGATAGCCCTTGCCGAAAGGCAGGGCGGGTGCCGGAACGGTATAGATGCCATCCTGTTCACTGAATACAGCCCCGGGAATCAGCAAACTGTGACGGGTGCCCGGCCTGTTGCACAGGCGATGATGCTTGGCATCCAGATAAGTGCGCACGCCACCGCTGGCAGGGGCGTAGAACATGGTTATGTCAGCGATATGCACGATGAACATTCCTCCGGTCCGTTGCTCTCCTTGGTTGACCTTAATGAAGAATAGATGTTCGGTTGGGGTTTGGAGGGTGCGCTATCAGTGGAGGTTTTGTGGTGTTGGTCAGATCGCCATCGCGAGCAAGCTCGGCTCCTACAGGTCTGTGGTGAACCATAAAAAACCGGGCGCAAGGCCCGGCAAAATAAGGAGCTCGGTT